>JBEDGK010000227.1:0-10575 GCA_041174665.1 Pseudomonadota bacterium | reverse complement strand
CTGCTGTACTTGCGGCTTGCCTTCGGTAAGTGTACCCGTTTTGTCGACCACCAGCGTGTCGACCTTCTCCATCAGTTCCAGCCCTTCGGCATCTTTCACCAACACGCCCTCACGCGCCCCCCGACCCACGCCCACCATGGTAGAGATCGGCGTTGCCAACCCCAGTGCGCAGGGGCAGGCGATGATCAGCACGGACACTGCAGCGACCAGACCGTTGGCGAGTCCCGGTGTGGGTCCGACCATAGCCCAGACAATAAAAGCGAGGATTGCGACAGCGATCACCGCAGGCACGAACCAGCCTGACACTTGATCGGCCAGCTTTTGTATCGGTGCGCGTGAGCGTCCGGCCTGATTCACGAGATTTACGATTTGCGAAAGCAAAGTATCGGCACCGACGCGTTCTGCACGCATCACGAATGAACCCTGTTGATTCACGGTGCCGGCTGATACGCTGCTACCGGCGTGCTTTGCAACCGGCATTGGTTCGCCGGTCAGCATGGATTCATCTATCGTGGACTGACCATCGCTGACCACGCCATCGACGGGCACGTTCGCTCCGGGTTTCACGCGCAGTTTGTCGCCGATGCGCACCTCGGACAGTGGGACTTCTCTTTCGCTGCCATCGGCGCTGATGCGCATTGCCGTGGCGGGCGATAAAGCGAGCAAGGATCTGACCGCAGCATTGGTACGGGAGCGCGCGCGCAGTTCCAGCACTTGTCCGACCAGCACCAGGGTCACGATCACAGCAGCGGCCTCGAAATACAGCGGCGCCATGCCGTGCATCTTGAAGGCCTCGGGCAGCACGTCCGGGAACAGCAGACCGACTGCACTGAACAGCCACGCGGCGCCCACGCCAATGGAAATCAAACTGAACATGTTCAGGTGACCGCTCTTGAATGACTGTGCGCCACGCTCGAGGAAGGGCCAGCCACACCACAGCACCACCGGCGTTGCCAGCAAGCCCTGAAGCCATGCGCTGGCCTGATGTCCGAGCAGCGCTGCAGTATCGATGCCCATTAGCTCACCCATCGACAGCAACAGCAAAGGCAGCGATAGCACGAGGCTGAACCAAAAGCGGCGCGTCATGTCGTCCAACTCGCTGGTGTCTTCCTCAATCGTTGCATGCATGGGCTCTAGCGCCATGCCGCATATCGGGCAGCTGCCCGGACCAACCTGCTCGATTTCCGGATGCATCGGGCAGGTGTAGATCGCATCAGCAGGCCCGGTCGGCGCGTTCCTTCGGTCGGGTGACAGGTATCGCATCGGGTCTGCATTGAATTTGGCGACACAGCCGGTGCTGCAGAAGTAATAAGTCTGCCCGTCATGCACTGCCGACTTGTCGGGATTGATTGCCGCCTTCATTCCGCATACCGGATCGGTGAAGGGCTTGTCATCAACCGTCTCTTGCATGGCTTCTCGGCTGTGCCCCTCGTGGCCGCTACCGCCTGAGGCGGGCTCTTTTTTCGGGCGGCGGCTGATTTCCTGGGCTTTCATCGGGTTTCCTTTTCTAGGCCGAGACAGTGTCACTGGCAATGCAATGCAGAGGGAACTGAGTCAATCTGAGGGTGAAAGAATAAGTTCATGTGAACGCTTACTCTCGTGATATTTCAATATATTGAGATAATCCGTTAGTAATTAGAGACAAGCAATGGTGCAATTGCGCTATTTCCGACAGTGAGCACTCTCCCTACACTCAGCGATGACAAATAAATAATATTTGTCGGTAAGTCCTGGTGGCCGATGTTCCGGCAAGACGGACACAACCGAAGTCTGATCCTGCCGGCGCCAAATGGGAAGTCCCGAGAGGAAGTCTCACCTGACCCGGCACAAGCCAAGACTTTGATTTCAACCTTTTTTGGAGCTGATTTATGAAATTTCTTGTGGAAAAAGTGAGTGATTTCCTGGCTGACGAGCAGGGCGCGACGGCGGTCGAGTACGGGATTTTCGTCGCATTGATCGCTGCGGTGATTGTGGCCTTGGTTAGCAGTGTTGGCCTCAAGGTCAAGGCTGCCTTTCAAACCGTCCTCGACGCGCTGTGAAGTCCTGAAGTGGGTCTGCCGGGAGAGCTCAGAAGCAGCCTCTGGGCTTCCGGCAGCGCCCGCCACATAGCCATGAAACTTCTCGCTCAACATCTTCCTGCCAATGGTGCCCTGGTTGGGTTGCTGCTGACTGTGCTGTGGGCCGCATGGGTCGATCTTAGCCAGCGGCGCATACCCAATCTTCTGCTGGCACCCAGTGCCGCTGCGGCGCTGATGCTGTCCGCATTCGTGCCGGGCGGACAGGGATTGAACGCATCACTGCTCGGTGGTCTGGTCGGACTGATGGTCTTCATGCCGCTGTATTTGCTCAAGGGCATGGCAGCGGGCGACGTGAAGCTGATGGCAGTGGTCGGCCTCTATTCGGGCGCGGGCCTGACACTGGATATCGCCTTGCTGACTGCGTTGATCGGTGGCGTTTGGGTGATCGCTTTGTTTCAGTGGCAGATGCACGGAGATCCGAAGCAGATCAGACGGTTCGGGATTTGTCTGCGCCACCGGGGACAGCGCGCCACAGCGAGCGTGAAAGCCACAGCGCAAAACAAGAGTCTGCTGATTCCTTATGGTGCGGTGATTGCGGCAGGAACGATCGTTGCGCTGCTTATCGCAGGCCGTTGAAGACATCCAGCCGGAGACTGCATGAAAAACACAAGAACATTCATCGTTTTGGCCGTGGCCATTCTGTCCGGTCTGATGGCGGTGATGCTGGCATCGCGCTGGCTGAATTATCAATCAACGAGCGGCATCATGCGCATTGCGGTGGCGACGACTGAGATCAGCCTGGGTCAGCGGCTTACACCTGAACTGGTAAGGCTGGTCGACTGGCCTAGGGATAGTTTGCCGCCGGGCTCGCATGCGGATATCGAAAAGCTTGAAGGTCGAGTGCTCAAGAGCGCGTTACAGCGTGGCGAGCCCGTGCTCGATGCAAAGCTGGCACCGATCGGCACGCAGGGTGGACTGTCTGCAGTGATCGCCGAGGGCAAGCGAGCGATCACCGTAAGAGTCAATGATGTCATCGGTGTCGCTGGTTTTGCATTACCCGGTAATTACGTCGACATCATTGTCAACACACAAAGAGAAGGCGATCGCACCAACCGCGATCAGAGTATTTCAAAGATCGTACTCGAAAGAATCCTCGTTCTTGCAGTCGCACAGGAAGTCGGTCGTGATGAGACCAAGCCGCGTGTCGTGAATGCCGTCACGCTGGAAGTCGCACCGGACGAAGCCGAAAAAATCGATCTCGCACGCAGTGTCGGCAGTCTCTCACTGGTGCTGCGCAATCAGGTCGATCCGGGCGCGATTCGCACCGCTGGCGCGACCAAGGCCGATTTGCTGGCGCTACAGGCTTCGGTCGCCGCACTGCCAGCAGCGGAAAAACAGAGCACGCCCAAGTATTCCGCATCGGCACAGCGTCGCGGCGCTGCACCACCCGTGACGCCAGCTCCTGTCGCCACTACCCCGACTGTCGTCCAACCTAGCCTCAAGAGTGCCGACTGTATCGGCGTAATCAATGGCCTGCGCAGTTCGCAGGAGTGTTACTGAGTCGAGCTCAGCACAGCGAAAGAAAAACATCATGACGCCTTCTGAACACTTGTTGAAATTGCGGCCTGTCGTCAGCCTGCTGTTTGCAGTGCTGGTCTTCACAGTTGCTCTTGGCAGAGAAGCCTCCGCGGAAGCCAAGGCTGTGCCTACCAATATGATGAACGGCATGACTTGCAATGGTGAAGTTGCATCACCGGCGAAAATCTCTCTACCGATCGGTAAGTCCACTTTACTACGTCTGCCGGAGCAAGTGACCAATCGCACGCTGGGTAATCCGAATGTCGCGCAAGCGATGCTGGTCTCGCCTGAGACACTTTATCTGCTGGGTGTATCGATCGGTACCACCAACATGATCTTGCAAGGTAAGACGGGCGGCTGCAGCGTGATCGATGTCGAAGTGACGATGGATCCTGGTGCGCTGACGGCTACCTTCCGTGAGCTGATGCCTGAAGAGCAGGATATTCGGGTGAACGCGGCAGCCGACAGCCTGGTCTTGTCTGGAATCGTCAGCGATGCCGTCGCAGTTACCCGGGCAGTGGATCTTGCGACCGCGTATGTACGTCGTCCGGCATTAATGAGTACTGCAGCGCAGCAGGAAGGCATGGCCACACAGGCCACCGCACAGAGCGCCCAGCAGATTCAGTCTAACCTGCAGCAGCAACAGCTCAGAGTGATCAATTTGCTCAGTGTCGGTAGTGCGCAGCAGGTGATGTTGGAAGTGAAGATCGCCGAAGTATCGAAGACACTGATTGATAAGCTGGGTGCAGGTGTTCAGGGAAGCGTCGGTAACGGCATGTGGACGTACAGCCTTCTTACGCAATTTCTGACCAATACGCTCGCTGGTTCCGTGACTGCAGCACGGACGACGGGTACCAAATTCACGCTGGAGGCTGAAAAAAAAGATGGGCTGGTGAAGATACTGGCCGAACCGAACGTGATGGCCATCAGCGGGCAAGAGGGGAGCTTTCTCGCGGGCGGCAAGATACTGATACCGGTCGCGCAGGATACGCTTGCCAATCGCATCACGCTAGAAGAAAAGGAATTCGGTGTGGGTCTGAAATTCACGCCGACCGTTCTTGCCGGTGGAAGAATCAATCTGAAGGTATCTCCGGAAGTGTCCGAGCTTTCTCGCGAGGGTGTGGGGATTAGCAACCTGACCAACACCACCACGGCACTGCTGCCACTGATTACAACGCGTAGAGCGTCGACGACCGTGCAGCTGGCGGATGGGCAAAGCTTCGCGATCGGCGGTCTGATCAAAAACAATCGCACCACGAACATCAAGGCCTTTCCCATTCTCGGGGAAATACCGCTGATCGGTGCGCTGTTCCGCAGCACTGATTTCCAGCAAGACCGCACCGAGCTGGTGTTCGTGGTCACGCCTCGTTTGGTGAAACCTCTGAACAGCACCGTCCGGCTGCCGACCGATGGACTTGCCGACCCGAGCCGAAGTGAGCTGTTCATTGGAGGTCAGATGGAAGGTAAGCCCGCATCCGGCGGCAAGCAGGGACGTGTTGCCGACGGCTTCGAAGTTAAATAAGGAGAGCTTCGATGAAAAACCTATGGATCAAATTTCTGCTTGCTGTGTGCATGGTTTCTGGTCTGAGCGCATGCGTGCAGACGACCCCGCAATGGGACAGTCAGTTCGGCGAATCCGCGCGGCTGGCGGTCGTGCGTCAGATACGCAATCCCGAAGCAGGTCAGAAAGAAGTGCCCGAATCCGTGGATGGCAATACGTCGCGCGAGGCTATGGGACGCTACCGCAACAGCTTTAAAGAACCGACGCAAAACAGTAACAGTTTTGTGATCGGCGTGGGTCGCTAAGGCCGTGCCCGTCATGAGAGCCTGCCCGCTTCCCAATGTGCCTTTGCGGCGAAGGCCACCATTGCGCTGCGATCAATCTGGCGCGGTGGCTGTGCTGGTGGCAATCGCCTTACTGGCGATGGTGGGTATTACCGGCCTTGCCATTGATCTCGGCAAGCTCTACGTGGTCAAGAGCGAGCTGCAGAATAGCGCCGATGCCTGCGCACTGGCCGCCGCCCAAGAACTGACCGGCGCAAACGACAATCAGCTCTTGCTTGCAGCGGCCGCAGGGGCGACGGCCGGAACCCGGCACAAGGCATTGTTCCAGGAATCGGCCGTGAGCTATAGCGACGCCAGCAGCATCGAATTCAGTGTCGATAACAGCGGCGGATCTTTTGCAAGCGCGAGCACGACAGGCAGTTCGGCAAAATCCATTCGTTACGTTCGATGTACTGCGATACGCACTGGTATACCAGCCTGGTTCATTCAGGTACTCAGCATACTGCCGGGTGCCGCGCTCGATGCGCAGCAGGTGAGCGCGACAGCGGTGGCAACCCTCAAGGCATCACAGTCAACTTGCTCGCTGCCAATCGGTGTATGCAGTAATACCACGACACTGGTCGTCGGTAACTGGTACGCGGGTGCCGTTGATCCGACAGATAAGACCGATACTTCGCAAAGTGTTTTCAGATGGATAGATTTCACACCACCGAACGGGGGGGCAAGCGAGTTGGCGGGACAGCTGCAGGGTAGTGGTGCCTGCAATGTAGCGGCCTCGAATGCCCTTGTCGGCGAGTCCGGCGCGATTGCCTCGCTGAGCAACGACTACAACACTCGCTTCGGTATTTATCAGGGTAATACCAGCGCTGCCGATTCGCCACCGGATTCCAGCGGTCATGCGTACACCATGACGACCTGGACCGCTGGGAAAAACGCCTTCGCCGATTTCTCGGGAAAACGCGCGGCCAATGCGCCTTATCAGGCAGATTCAGTCACCGGACTGAAGACCCAGGGATCGATCAAGGAGTCGAATTATCTGAAAGATCATGGACAAAACAGGCGGGTCATGCCAGCGCCCATGATGGATTGCGGCAATGCGGTTAACAACATGATCCCTATTGTTTCCTGGGGGTGTTTTTTCCTTCTGCATCCGATCAGCAACAATTTCGGCGGCAGTACGCAATCTCCGCGAATGATGCTTGAGTATCTCGGCAGCGCCAGCGCACCGGGCAGTCCTTGTGCATCGTATGGTTTGCCGGGTGGCTCGAATGCCAGCGGACCGCTAGTGGCGACGCTGGTGAAATGAGATGAAGATTCCTCTCATTTCACCATTACGCGGACGGTGGCAAATCCCTGCTCGCCAGCGCGGATCTGCTGCGGTGGAATTTGCATTGCTGCTCGTGCCGCTGTTACTGCTGTCGTTCGGCGTTGTCGAGTACGGTCGAGCAATTTATCAATACAACACGCTGGTCAAATCGGTCCGTGCAGCGGCGCGCTTGCTGTCTTCGCAAAGTCCCGACAGCGAGGGCTACGGAAAGCTGGTCGCCGAAGCGCGCTGTCTCACAGTACACGGCAATGTCGATTGTCTCGGGCCGGTACTGGTACCCAAGTTGTCTGTGGCCAGCGTCAAAGTCTGCGACCGCAAGAGCTGGAGTGAGTGCAAAGGAAGTAATCAGGACAGCTATCGCAGTGTGCCGACCGGACAAGGATCGATACACCTCGTCGCCGTTCGCATTGATGGCTATGCCTTTCCCCTCATTGGATTGCCGCTCGTGACCACAGGCCCTACGATCAGCTTTGGTCCGATCGAGGCTGTGATGAGGCAAGCAGGATGATCGCGCGTAAATGCGTCAGGCAAAAATTCGGTCACGAGCGCGGGGCAGCAGTCGTCGAGTTCGCGCTAGTGGCAGCCGTCGGCGGTCTATTCATTCTGCTGCTGGGTGTGTTCGAACTGGGTCGTGTGCTCTATGTCATTAGCGCGGCCAATGAAGCCACGGTGCTGGGTGCGCGTGTTGCCATCGTCTGTGGCAAGGATGACAGCCGTATCTTGCAGCGCATGCAGCGTGTCATGCCCACGCTGTCAAGTCGTGACGTTCAGATCAGCTATACCCCCAGCGGTTGTAGCGCGAACAATGACAGCAGTGGTGCTCCCTGCGTCTCGGCCACAGTGGCAATCGTGGATGGATTGAAGATCAAGACCGTCATTCCTTTTTTGCCGGCGCAGATACCGCTGCCGCCATTTACCAGCACGCTGACAAGAGAGGCAATGGATTCTGCCAGCTGCGGGTAGATGAACTAGCCGTCATGATCGACAAGGAACGCTGACAAATGAAAGCTTTCATAGTTTCTACCAATGCCGAACTGGTATCTCTGATCACACGCGCTTGCGAACGACTTCAGCCTCCGGTAGTCGCAATGCCGGGCTTACCCAGCATACAGGCCGAGGCAGGACTGGTCGCGCCAGCGACACCGGATGTCGTGATCATCGATTCCGCCAGTTTTCCTGGAGAGAGCATGGTGATGCTTGAGCGTCTCGCCCAGCAATTCCCCAAAGCAGTGATGATGCTGTTGTCATCTGACCGCTCACCAGAGGCGCTGATCGCGGCAATGCGTGCTGGTGTACGCGAGGTATTAACCCTCCCGGTGCTACAGTCCGACATTGAAGTGGCCATCGATCGCATATCACAAAAAATCGAAGCATCGACTGCAGAAGATGGAAAGATACTTTCCTTTATTTCCTGCAAGGGCGGGAGTGGAGCGACTTTCATCGCCGCAAATCTTTCGCATGCGCTGGCCACGCTCGGCAGGAAGCGTGTGTTGCTAATTGACCTGAATCAGCAGTTCGGTGATGCAGCGCTCTATGTCTCGGACCAGAAGCCCGTGATGACACTTGCCGATATCTGTGCTGCTGGAGCCCGGTTAGATATCAATTTACTGGAGTCAGGCGTACTGCGTGTCTCGCCTAATTTCAGCCTGTTGGCGGCGTCTGATAGTCCAGATCCCGTCGAAGAGATTCGTCCTGAAAATTTTGAGAATGTGCTCCAGCTCGCAAGGCGCCATTTCGATTTTGTGGTGATCGACATGGGGCGGCAGGTAAATACTCTCAGCATACGAGCACTCGACAATTCGGATCTGATTTTTCCTGTGCTGCAGCAATCCCTGCCTTACCTGCGCAATGCACGGCGCTTGCTTGATATTTTTTCATCGCTAGGTTACCGGCGCGAGAAAATCCAGCTAACACTGAATCGTCATGAAAACTCAGCAGCAGTCACGCTCCCAGAGCTGGAACGTGTACTTGACCAGCGCGTTGCATACCGGGTACCGAATAACTACGAGATTGCGAACGACTCCATCAACCAGGGTGTGCCAGTACTGCAGATGGCACGCAGCAGTTCGATATCGAAAAGTCTTGCGGAGTGGGTGAATCGTCTCGTGGAGAGCCACACGCCGTCGGCAGGAAGCATCATACGGCGCATTTTTGTCAGGAATTCTGCTGGGCAGGCAACACTCTGAACAATGTCGCTGAATACTAATCAGTGTATCGATTTTTAGGGGAGTAATGAATGAGTTATCGCGACAGGCTGGTGGTTGTGGCACCCATCAAAGCTGCGCCAGCCAGCGAAATGGATTTTCATTCGCCGTCTTATCAGCAGCTCAAGCATCATCTGCATCAGACGTTACTGGAGCGTATTGATCTGGAGCGTCTGCAGCAGCTATCAGCGGATCAATTCCGGCGCGAGCTATCGCATCTGGTCGAGCGTCTGATCGATGACGAAAAGATCATGGTCAATCAAGCTGAAAGGCGCCAGTTGGTAATCGATATGCAAAACGAGATGCTGGGCTTCGGGCCGCTCGAACCTTTGTTGGCTGATCCTACCGTGTCTGACATCCTGGTAAATACCCACAGCCAGATTTATGTCGAGCGCAGAGGAAAACTGGAACTGACACCCATCACGTTTAATGATGATGATCATCTGCTGAAAGTCATCGAGAAGATCGTCTCCCGGGTGGGAAGACGCATTGATGAATCGAGTCCGATGGTCGATGCGCGACTACCGGATGGCTCGCGGGTGAACGCGATCATCCCGCCGCTGGCGCTCGATGGTCCGATGCTGTCGATCCGTCGCTTTTCAGTTAAGCCACTGACCGTGACTGATTTGGTCAGACTGCGCAGTTTGACACCGCCACTCTCGGCATTGCTTGACGCACTGTCCAAAGCCAAAGTGAATATTTTGATCTCGGGTGGCACTGGCAGTGGCAAGACAACGCTGTTGAACGTGCTATCGGGCTTCATACCGACTGACGAACGAATTGTCACGATCGAAGATGCGGCCGAGCTGCAGCTTCAGCAGCCGCATGTGATCCGGCTAGAGACACGTCCACCGAACATCGAGGGCAAAGGAGAGATATCGCAGCGTGCATTGGTGAAGAATGCGCTGCGCATGCGACCGGATCGTATCATTCTTGGCGAGGTACGCGGCAGCGAGGCACTGGACATGCTGCAAGCAATGAACACCGGTCATGAGGGCTCGTTTGCCACCATCCACGCCAACTCACCGCGCGATGCACTGGCGCGACTGGAGAACATGGTGGGCATGGCCAATGCCAATCTCGGTCAGCGTGCTGTCAGACAACAGATCGCTTCGGCGATCACCGTCGTGATACAGATCCTACGTTTTACGGACGGTAGTCGCAAGCTCGTGAGCCTGCAAGAAGTCACGGGGATGGAAGGTGAGACGATCACCATGCAAGAAATTTTCCAGTTCAAGCGCAGTGGTGTGAGCAGCGAAGGCAAGGTGCTCGGTCATTTCTGCGCGACCGGTATTTATCCACAGTTTGATCAGAGGCTGCGGGAATTCGGTGTGGCTGTTCCTGAGAATACCTATGATCCCGCGCGCTTGTTCGAGTAGCAGATACCTTTGAGGCTGATGATGGATAATCTTTTCTACGCAGTTTCCGTCCTGGTGTTCACAGCGGTTGTGCTGGCGATCGAGGCTGGCTGGCAATGGTGGTTTTCCAATCAGAGCGAGGCCGCACGGCGACTCAGTCGCCGGTTACGTGAGATGCACACTAGCGATGGAGCGAAACCGAATAACGCAGGCGGGCTGCTGAAAGATAACCGGCTATCTCGGTCTACGACTGTCGATACTTTCCTGCGCAGACTGCCGGGCATCCTGCATTTACAAATTTTTCT
>JBEDGK010000226.1:0-3027 GCA_041174665.1 Pseudomonadota bacterium | reverse complement strand
ATGTGTTCGCCAACATGCGCGGCGGATGCCGCAGGCGATCGCGGTGTGGAGGCAAGGTCGATCGGTATGTCGGGCATAGTTCAATCGAGCGACCAATATGGTCGTCTCTTTCAAGCAGAACCGCGGAAGCACCTTTCGCCAAGCATTAACTCATATGAAATAACAGGGTGGCGCGAGGGCCTCCCAACATCGCTCAAAAGTCACGTTTATCATTTATTATTTGGAAACTGGCTCGCGCATGGTCACGAATTCCTCGGCTGCGGTCGGATGGATACCGATAGTGCGATCAAAATCGATCTTGGTTGCCCCGCAACGCATAGCAATAGCCATACCCTGACAAATCTCGCCTGCATCGGATCCCACCATATGTAACCCAACAACGCGGTCGGATGCTGCGTCGACGACCAGTTTCATCAATGAGCGCTCGTCGCGCCCGCTGATGGTGTGCCTCATGGGTTTGAACTCGGACTTATAGACGACAATCTCCCCGTACTTTTCTTTTGCCTGAGTCTCGGTCATGCCCACTGCGCCCACGCTGGGTTGACTGAATACTGCGGTGGGAATGTAATCGTAATCTACCGCAGTCTCTTGGCCGCCGAATTGTGCCCGAGCGAACGCCATACCCTGCGCCAATGCAACAGGGGTGAGTTGAGGGCCGCCAATCAGGTCCCCAAGTGCGTAGATGGAAGGCTCCCGGGTCCGAAAGTGGTCATCAACCCTGATAAAACCATCCTCAGTGAGGGTCACGTCCGTTTGTTCGAGATTTAGCGCATCAATATTGGGGCGACGACCAGTGGCACAGAGCACAGCATCCGTCTCCACAACGCTGCCATCATCCATGGTCACTACATAGCCATTTCCATTGCGTTCTACCGACAACAGGTTGGTATTGAAACGAAGGTCCACACCACTTTTCATGACCTCAGTTGCAAGAAACTGACGGACGTCATCATCAAAACCACGAAGGAACAGATTTCCGCGATACACCTGAGTGACTCGGGCACCCAAACCATTGAAGATGCCAGCAAACTCGGTAGCGATATAGCCACCACCGACGATGAGCAGGCGCTCCGGAAAAACCTCAAGATCAAAAATATCATTGGAGGTGAGTAGATACTCCGAGCCCGGGATCGACGGCAGGTAGGGCCAGGTACCGGTAGCGAGTAGAATGCGTTCGGCGCTGTAGTACCGATCATTCACTTTGACTGTATTGGCGCTATGGATTTCTGCGCGTCCCTCCATGATGGTGGCGCCGTACGCTTCAAGCAAACGCTCATAAATGGAACTTAAGCGGGAAATTTCAGCTTTTTTATTATTGCGGAGCGTCGCCCAATCAAAGCTGATTTCTCCTACCTGCCACCCAAACCGAGCGGCATCAATAAAGCCTTTACTATATTCACTGGCATATACGTAGATTTTTTTTGGAACACAGCCAACATTCACGCATGTCCCACCCATGTAGCGATCTTCCGCGATCGCCACGCGCGCGCCCATGGCAGCAGCCATCCGCGCAGCTCTGACGCCGCCAGAACCTGCCCCAATGACGAATAAATCAAAGTCAAACTGAAATGCTGTGCTGTCTTTCATAACGGGAAACCTTGAGTTGTATATAACGATGAGATGGACACACCATCACCGGCTTATTTCGGCAGACACCGGTAGAGTTCAAGGGAACTTTACCATCATGGGGAGAGGCAAAGATGCACGGTAAAGTAAACTAACGCTGGCAGATTGAAGATCCACCATACTGCACTCTCAGGCAATACAAATATTGCGAGTTCTTTAATCGAGGAAGAAATGACCAGTGCTGCTGTAGGAGTGACCTGCCGGGTGATTTTCGGACCGATTGATTCTTGGGAAGATGGCTTTCTCCGGGCAGGAGGAAGCGATGAAGAAGGCAAGGTTTTCGGAAGAGCAAATGGTTCGGATCCTGCGGGAAGCCGATGCGGGGACGGTCGCGGAGACCGCGAAGAAGCACGGCATCTCGGAGCAGACGGTATACCTCTGGCGCAAGCGGTTCGGACAGCTTGAGGCGCTCGACGTTCGACGGCTTAGGCAACTGGAGCAGGAGAACGCGCGGCTGAAGAAGCTCGTCGCTGAGCGCGATCTCGAGCTCGAGGTGATGAAGGAGATCAACGGAAAAAAATGGTAAGCGCGCGAGCTCGCCGGCTGCAGGTGGGCTACGCGCGCAACCGCGGGATTTCGGCACGACGAGCCTGCGCCCTTTTGGCGGTGTCGCGATCGACGCTCGGGTACTGTTCTCGTATGGCCGCGAAGGACGAGCCCGTCAGGGCGGCCATGCAGGAGCTCTCGGGGCAGTACCCGCGTTTCGGCTATCGCCGTATCCAGGTCTTCCTGGAGCGGCGCGGCTTGTCGATGGGCACCGACCGCGCCTACAGGATTTGGTCCGCAGCAGGGCTGCAGGTGCCGAAGAAACGGCCACGCCGGCGTATCGCCTGTTCTCGGCCGCGGCCGGTACCGGCCACGGCCGAGAACAGGGTTTGGGCGTACGACTTCGTGTTTGATGCGTGTGCCAACGGGCAGCAGCTGAAGTGTCTGACGGTGATCGACGAATATACCCGTGAATGTCTGGCCATCGATGTCGCAGGCGGAATCAGATCTTCCCGCGTAATCGAAGTGCTCTCGAAGCTCATCAGCGTTCACGGTGCACCGAAAGTGCTGAGGTCTGACCATGGACCGGAGTTTGTCTCGAAAGCGGTTCTGAAATGGCTGGCCAAGGAGAAGATCGATACGGCATTCATCGAACCCGGCAAGCCTTGGCAGAACGGATCCAACGAATCGTTCAACGGCAAGTTCCGCGACGAATGTCTTTCGATGGAGTGGTTCAGAAACAGGATCGATGCGAAGATCGTCATCGAAACATGGCGTCGGCATTACAACGAGGTTCGTCCGCATTCGAGTCTCGGCAATCTGACGCCCTGTGAGTTCAAACAACGGTTATCAACACAAAGCCCCATGGAAGCTATTTCCCAGTAACCCGTGGTCCGAAGAAAGCCGGCAGGTCAC
>JBEDGK010000225.1:0-5799 GCA_041174665.1 Pseudomonadota bacterium | reverse complement strand
TCCTCAGCGAACAAGTCACGTGCCAACACAGCGTCTGGCAAGCAAGACCCGCTGGCACTTGATCCTGCCGCAGTCATGCAGTAATCCGACCGACCCGGTGCCGCGCCTCGCGCTGCGGTGCCGCGTCGCTATTGCAGCACTCTCCAGAAAGTCATCATGACCCAGCCGACTACGGCCTTTGCACCGGCTCGCGCCACGCCCGCAGCAACACCGGTATCGACACCGCCCGCGCTGCGTGCCGTCATCTCGGCCAGCCGCTCCGCGATCGCATCGGCAGCGCTGTTCAGTTTGTTTCTCAACTTGCTGATGCTGGTGCCATCGATCTACATGTTGCAAGTGTATGACCGCGTGCTATCGACGGGCAGCGTGCCGACACTGCTGATGCTCACCTTGATCACGACTTTCATGTTCATCATTTTTGGCGGACTCGAATGGCTGCGGGCGCAGGTGATGATTGTCGCCAGCATGCGCTTTGATGCTGCGCTGGGTCCCAAGGTGCATGACGCTATTTTCAATCGGACAATTGCCAGCAGTGGTAAGCGTAGCAGTGCACAGCCGCTGGAAGATATTGATCGTGTGCGTCAGTTTGTCACCGGGGCTGGACTATTTGCGCTGCTCGACGCTCCCTGGGTACCGATCTATATCGCGTTGATGTTTGTCTTTCATCCTTGGACTGGCTGGGCAGCCGTGTTTTCGATGGTGGTGCTGGCAGGGCTGACAGTCTGGACTGAGCTGGCCACGCATCAACTGCTGCAAGAAGCAAACCGGTCGAGCATGGCGGCGAATCAGCAGACGGCCTCGCATTTACGCAATGCAGAAGTCATTACTGCCATGGGTATGCTGCCTCGGCTGCGTGAGCGCTGGCTGCGCGATCGCAGCGTGGCGCTGGAGTCACAGCATCGTGCAAGCGCAAGGGCAGGACTGATCGCTGCGCTATCGAAAACCTACCGCTTGACATCGCAATCATTGATTCTGGGTCTCGGTGCTTATCTCGCCATACGGCGCGAAATATCGCCAGGCATGGTGATCGCAGGTTCTATTTTGCTTGGCCGGGCGCTCGCACCGATCGATCAGTTGATCGGCAGCTGGCGCACGATGACTGGTGCGCGTACTGCCTACAAACGGTTGTCCGAATTGCTGGGCGAATACCCAGAACCTGCTGACTCCATGCGGCTGCCGCCGATACGCGGCGAGTATGAGCTGGACAAGGTGGTGATTGTTCCGTTTGGTTCGCGCATGGCCGTGATCAAGGAGTTGACGCTCAAGATTCCCGTGGGTTCGCAACTGGGGGTGATCGGCCCGAGTGCCGCCGGCAAGTCGACCTTGCTGCGCGCATTGTTGGGGTTGAACCGTCCGTATTCCGGCACGCTGCGCCTTGATGGCGCTGAACTGTCGCAATACTCGCGTGCCGTACTGGGAAGTGCGATCGGTTACCTGCCACAGGATGTCGAGCTGCTAGATGGAACGATCTCGGAAAATATTGCGCGCTTTGGCGATATCGATGCAGAAGCCGTGGTGCGGGCGGCACGTCGCGCAGGCGTGCATGAAATGATTCTGGCGCTGCAGGATGGTTACGAAACGCGTCTTGAGGGGAATTTCACGCTCTCTGCTGGACAGCGACAGCGCGTTGCACTGGCGCGCGCACTCTACAAAGATCCGGCAGTCGTCATTCTTGATGAGCCCAACTCCAATCTGGATGAAGCAGGCAGCACCGCATTGATGAGAGCGCTAGACGAGCTGCGCGAGATTGGCAGCACCGTGGTGATCGTCACACACCGAAATGGGGTACTCGAAAAAGCGGATGCCGTACTGCTGCTGGTCGATGGGAAGCTCGCCCTCCATGGCACGCCCGAACAAGTGTCGGCATCGCTTGCGCAGCGAAGAGCACAACATGCAAGCGCAAAAACGGCCACTGGAGGCGCCTGATGCATCAATTCCAAGAATTGTCAAAAGACGCTACCTCCAGCGCGCATCCATTTCGCACTTCCGTCGACCATCAGTCCACGAGCAAGCCGGCCAATGAGATCTCGCTCGATCCCGTGATCGAGCGCCGCGAGCGCAGGTTGCGCTATGGCGGGCTGCTGGCGGTGCTGGCGCTATTTGTTGGGCTGGGCATCTGGTCAGTCAAAGCGCCGCTCGAGAGTGCCGCCATCGGCAATGGTGTCGTCGTGCTGCAGAACTACCGTAAATCGGTGGATCACCTCGAAGGCGGCATCGTTCGCGAAGTGAACGTCACTGAAGGGCAATGGGTCAACCGGGGCGATGTGCTCGTGGCGCTAGAAGATGTGCAGGCCAGAGCGCAACTGGAGCAGGTACGCAGCCAGCTGCTAGTGGGCATGGCGCGCGAGGCAAGACTGATCGCGCAGCGTGACGGGTTGGCGAGTGTGAACTATCCAGTTGCGCTGACCAGCGTGGCGAAAGATGCCCGTGCGGCCGAAGCCATGCGTGTGCAGGACCAGACTTTCCGGGTGCGCCGGCAGGCGCAACAGGGGGAAATCATGCTCTATGAGCGGCAGATTGCACAGCTGCGGGAAAAGATTGCCGGGCTGCGACAGCAAAAGACGATGCGTGATCGGCTCGTGGATTCCTATGAAAAAGAGCGTGTCGATTTTGAGGCGCTGGCACAAGAGGGCTATGCCGAGCGGCAGCGGGTACGCGACATGGAACGGAATCTCGCAGTGAACGAAGGGCAGCGCGATTCGCTGCGGAATGACATTACCTCGGCCGAGGTCGAGATCAGCGCGACGCAGCTGAAGATCTTGCAGCTTGAAAAAGACATGCAGAAAGAAGTGGCGAAGGAACTCTCGGAGGTACAGGCCGAGATCTTCGCACTGCGCGAAAAAATACGAGGCCTCGACGATACCTACCGGCGCACGGCGATCGTCGCACCCGAAGAAGGCCGCGTGCTAGGTCTGGCCGTGCATACGCGGGGTGAGGTACTCAAGCCGGGTGCGCACCTTCTTGATATTGTTCCAGGGGAGGAAGCGCTGATCGTCGAGGCCAAGCTGTCGCCTCAGGATGTGGATCAGTTGCGCGTGGGTCAGATGGCCGAGGTCAGATTCACGGCCTTTCGTCAGCGCGATATGCCACGTATTGAGGGCAAGCTGGCCACGCTGTCGGCCGACCGGATGATCGAAGACGTCAATGGAAACAAGCAGCCTTACTATCTGGGGCGCGTCACGATCACGCCGAAAGGCATGCAGGATCTAGCCAAACTGAAGCTGGATCTGGTCGCTGGCATGCCCGCCGATGTGCTGGTGAAGACCGGGCAGCGCACGTTCTGGCATTACCTGACGGCGCCACTGTCGGACATGCTGGTGCGTTCGCTGAAGGAGGATTGAGTTGTATAAACTTCTCGATCGTTCCTTGCCTGTTTTGCTGGCGTGCGTACTGCTTTTCAGCGGTAGGTGGGTCTTAGCCAACGATCTGCTCGGACTGTATCGTTCAGCGATGAATGACAACCCCACGCTCAAGGCGCGCCGTTTCGGTATCGAGCGTGCGCGTGGCGAAGCCGATCAGGCAGACAGCCGTCTCTATCCACAGGCAAGCATTCAATCTTCTGTCTCTCGTAATGATTACAACGATCGCTTTGGAGATCAGCGTTACAGTGGGCGGCGGAATGTGCTGCAAGCGCGTCAGGCCATTATCGATCTGCCCTCTTACTATCGCAGCGACAGCGCACGTTTTGTCATACAGCAGGCCGAGCAGGAGGCGGCGAATGCACGCGCAGCGCTATTTTCGCAAATCGCCGATCACTATCTGACTGCCCTGCAGGCAGACGACGAGCTGATGCAACTGCAATCAGAGAAAGAAGCAGCGCAAAAACAAGTGGAGCGCCTGCGCTCGATGCGAGAGAGGGAAATGGCCAAGGTCACCGATTTGACAGAGGCGATTTCGTATCTGCAGCAAGTTAACACGCGCGAGATCGACGCCATCAACAAAGGCGAAGCAGCACGTGTCCGCCTGCGCGAGCTCTCTGGAAAAGACCCCGGAATACTCGCCATGCTGGCACGGACTACTTTTCCATCGGTACCCGAGACGGCGGACTATTGGGTGGCTGCGGCGCGAGAATCGAATCCTGCCATCATGGCCCGCCGCGAGGCCTTACAGGCCAGTCGTCGCGCTGCGGACGCTGCGCGAGCCGAACATTACCCCCAGTTGTCTCTACTGATGCAGTACACTCAGTCGAATCTCACCTATGACAATCTCTCGCAGCGCTCCTATAACGTGGGCAGCGCTTCGCTCGAATTGCGCATACCTATTTATGAGGGAGGTCGAACCAGCGCAGCGGAAGCCTCTGCACTGGCCCAGCAGGCTATCGATCAGGAACAACTCGAGAGTTTGCTGCGAGAAGTGGAGCGGGACACGCGGGTCGCCTACGCGTCGGCGCAAGCGAATCGTGCGCGTATTGATTCCACGAATGCTGAAGTCGACGCGCTGACACAAACCGTGCGCGCACAAGAGCGAGGCTATGAACTGGGCGCAGCGACGGTGATCAATGTGCTGGATGCGCGGCGACGCTTGCTGCGCGCGCGAGTGGACCAGTCCAAGGCACGCTACGATTATTTGCGTGATTTGATCGGTCTGACAGCACGTTCCGGCAAGCTGAGCGAAGCTGAGGTCACCGAGTTCAATCGATGGCTGGGGCCTCGCGTCGATTAAATCGACACAGCTACCTCGTGATCGGGAGGGTGTTCGCGTTGTATGATGCGACGTTCCCGGTGTCAGGCCCTCGCGGCTGTTTTCCGATGAAATCACTTTGCGGTTTACTGCTGATAGTCCCCCTGCTGGCGCTGGCAGACGGCGAAGCTTATGATTGCGACGGCAAGACACGGTTCATTCATCGGGGTGCGCCATCGACCGTGCCAGCGGCCGCCAAGCGCAGCTATCGCCTGCAAGGTGGTCGTATCGACGGGCTGGCATGTGAGCCGGAAGATCAGGTGATCGGCTGCATGGGTCTGACGCCCGAGCAGGCCATGCGCAAGATTGTGATCGATCTTGCCGCACTTTCGGTCAGCGACACCATGGAGCTTCCTACGTCACTGCTGATCTTTGAAGGTCAGTGCAAGCCAGCTAACTGAACTTTCTGCGGACATGAATTCTCTGGCGATACAGCCTGCTCACTGGCAGACCGGCGAACATGGTGAATTGTTTGCCCCGCTGTATGGCGATATCTATGCCAGCCGCAGCAGTGCATGGGGACAGGCGCGGGCTGTCTTCATCGAGGGCTGTGAGCTGCCGGTGCGTGCACCTGATTTGCCTTGTATCCGTCTGCTGGAGACCGGCTTTGGCCTGGGGGTAAATTTTCTAGCGACCTGGACTTGGCTGAGGCAGACAGCTTGCCCTTCACGGTTACGTTATGTCGCGATTGAAAAGCATCCTTTCACTGCGGAAGATTTGCGTACCGCGTTGAAGATTTCAATTCAATCTGCACCTGTTACGCTGGTGCGCGAGCTTCAGGCGCTTGCCGAGAAGTTACTGGCGGCGTGGCCGCCGCTGATTCCCGGTTTTCACACGATCGCGCTCGATGATCAGGTGACGCTGACGCTGGCCTTCGGTGATATCAGGCAGATGCTGGCAACGGTACAAGGGACATGCGATGCTTTTTATCTGGATGGTTTCGCGCCCGACCGCAATCCGGAGATGTGGTCTGAAGACACACTGAAAAAAATTGCTGATCTCGCCGCACCTGGCGCACGTCTGTCCAGCTGGTGCGTTGCCGGCGAGGTGCGTCGATCGCTTGCCGAAGCGGGGTTCAATGTCAGCAAGCGAGCGGGCTTTGGCGGCAAGCGGGATCGT
>JBEDGK010000224.1:0-4574 GCA_041174665.1 Pseudomonadota bacterium | reverse complement strand
ATAAATAAGTGTAAAAAATTTTAGCGCGTGGGCTTGAGCATCGGCCCATGACATCGGGAGACGAGACATGCAGCCCAAGTTCAACAATAAAAACAAGTTACTGAGCGCTTTTCTAATGCTGGCCGCAGCAGGATCGGTCCAAGCACAGGAAAAGACGCTCAAGATTTATGGCGTCGGTGCCAAAAGCGGCGTGGTTGGCATATTCGGCCAGCAGAGCGAGGCGGCCATGCAGGCAGCAGCTGCCATGATCAATAAGGCGGGCGGCGTGACACTCGGCGATGGTTCAAAAGCCAAGCTGGTGATCGAATATCTGGACGATCGCTGCAACCCGGAAGAGGGCATCAATGCGCTGCGGAGAATCGCCTCTCAGACCGATGCCATCGTGGCAGTCGGCCCGACCTGTTCCAATGTGGCTGAGCCGGTGTTCGGTATCCTTCAGAAGAAAGTCGGCGATGCGTCGGACTCGGGTGTGCAGTTCCCGATGTACACCGATGTGGCGGCCAAAGGCGGTCTGGCGGCTATGTCCCAGTGGGCATTCCGGAACGTCCCCAGCGAAGCGAACATGTACAAAGCAGTGTTCGAATGGGTCAAGACGACGTGGCCCGATTACAAAACCTTCTGGGGTGGCGTAGAGAAAGACTTCGCGCACAGCAATGCCACATTCAATGTCATCAAAGCCCAGGCAGGCGCGAATGGACTCGAAGTCAAAGGGCAGAGTGAATGGCTGCTCAATGACATTAACTTCTCCAACCAAGTGCGTGAAATCAAGCGCGCCAATGTCGATGTCGTTGCGATCTCGGCTCACCCGTTCACCACCTGTGGTGTGCTGAAAGAAATGGCGCGTCAGAATGTTAAGCCCAAGCTGTTGATCGGTCTGACTTCATCATCCAGCATGGAGACCCTCAACGGCTGCGCACAGCAGGCTGAAGGACTGGTGATCCCGACCAGTTTTGCGCCAGTCACTGACGAGGCCAAGAAAGCGGCGGCAGCTGTGCAGGCCGTCAATCCCAAGTACAACATGGACCTGCACAACGCGGCAGCCTTCGAGAACATCTTCACACTGAAAGAAATCATCGAGAAGCAAAAGGTCATGGGCCGCCCGGAGACTGTCCAAGCCGACCGTCAGAAGATTCGTGATGGCCTCGCTGGCATGAAACAATCCCAGGGGCTGATCGGTAAAGTCGGACGAACCGAAGACCGCGAAGCCATCAAGCCTTATCTTTTCGTGCAAGCCAAAGGCGGCCACTGGGTCGTCGCGCACACGCCTAACCAGTAAGCGGTCGGGTAGTTAGTGTCCTAGTGCGGCCGGGTTCCCCGGCCGCCTTTACAACTTTTTTTTTGGCGCCGCATGGACTTACTGGATCTGATCGATCTCACGCAGTCCGTCATTGACGGACTGCTTTTCGGTGCGACCTATGCACTCATCGGGATCGGCTTTACATTGATCTTTGGCGTGATGCACAAGATCAACCTGTCGTATGCCGCCACATCGGTGGCGGCTGCCTATCTGAGCCTGGTGGTTGTGAACATCGTGCCAACCCCCGTCGTGTACATGGCGGCAGCACTGATGGGAGGTGTGCTCGGGTGGCTGGTCTATCTGGTGTGTTTTCGCTTCCTGCCAATCAACAATCCCCGAGCCACGCTACTGTCTACGGTGGGCATGCTGCTGGCGATTGAAGAGTTCATTTCGCATATTACGCATGGCATGCCACTGAATTTTCCGGCGATGTTCCAGAATGCGAACATTGAGCTGGGCTCGTTTTTTGTTCGTGGCGATTTGCTATTTGTTTTTGTGCTCGGCTGCATGGTCATGGTGGCGCTCATACAGCTGCTCAAGCGAACGCGTCTTGGTCTGGCAACACGGGCTGTGGCGCAGCAGCCGGTTGCCGCTCAGCTTTGTGGCATGGGCATCGCCAGCACCAATGTCAGCACCTTCGTCATCGCCGGTCTGCTGGGCGGGACCGCAGGCGCCATGACGGGAGCAGCAGTCGGTGTGCTGTCACCCTTGCTTGCGCTGCCATTGACGATCAAAGGCTTGGTCGTGACTGTGATCGGTGGTCTGGGAAGCATTCCCGGAGCGATCGTGGCAGGCCTGATCGTCGGCGCCTGCGAGAATCTTTTTCAGTTCTTGCGCGGCGTTAGCGAGCGTGACATCTATGTGATGCTGTTGCTGTTTGTGTTTTTGGTGTTCCGACCGGGTGGGCTGTTTGCTGTTCCCGGTGGCCGGGATTAAACGACTCGCGAGATCACATGGATTTCTACCTTGGATTAGCACAGATCATCGGGATTCACACCTTGCTGGGTCTGTCTGCATGGTGCGTGCTTCATACGGGACAGGTGAGCCTGGCGCAGGGGGGCTTCTTTGCCATCGGTGCCTATGTGGCGGGTATGATGACGGCCGTCTGGAACTGGCCATTGGCATTGGCTTTGGGTATGGGAGCGACTGTCGCCTGTCTGGTGGCGATTGCGGTCGGTTTTCCTGCACTGCGCGTCAAAGGTTTGATGCTGGTGGTGGCCACGACGGCATTCAGCGAGATCGTTCGTCTTGTCTTTTTCAACCTGAAGTACCGTGTCGAGACGCCTCAGGGGCTGGCTGGTCCCGATGGCAGTCTGGGCTTTGGCGGCATACGCTACTTTCCGAGCAACGGCTGGAGCACGCTTGAAGTCAATGTGCTGATCTGGGTGTTGGTGTCTGCGGTTCTGTTGCTGCTCTGGCTGCTCGATCGCTCTCGTGTCGGGACGCTGTGGCGCGCGATTGGCGAGGATGAACTGGCTGCTCAGAGCGTAGGCATCAATCTGACGGCGGCGAAGGTATCGGCGTTTGGTCTGGGAGGTGCGATCGCAGGCCTCGCGGGTGGCGTGTATGCGCACTATGCGACACACATCGAGCATGCCAATTTCGGCATCTTGCTGGCCACGTTTGCCATCGCGTATCCCATTCTCGGTGGTCTCTCTAGTCTGGCGGGTACATTGCTCGCGGTGATTTTCATTCAGGGTTTTCTGCTGGAAGGTCTGCGTTTCATTGGCGACTGGAGAAGCCTCTTGTTTGGCGTGCTGATCGTGGTAGTCATGCTGGTTCGCCCGAACGGTCTGCTGACACGCTCTCTGAGACTCAACATTTTCGACAAAGGTCACGCTGGCGCCAAGTAATCTGGTGTCACGGTCATACAAAAAATACGGAGGCTGCGCTCCATGCTCGAACTCAGGACACTCAGCCGCCATTTTGGTGGCGTCAAAGCACTAGACGAGCTCGACCTAGTCGTCAACAAAGGCGAGATCCTTGGACTGATCGGTCCGAATGGCTCAGGCAAAAGTACAACGGTGAATCTGATCACTGGCGTGTATGCGCCGACCTCGGGATCCTTGCAATTCAAGGGGCGGGATATTTCGCGGCTTGATCCTCATCAGCGATCACAGCTTGGCATTGCACGGACATTTCAGAACATTCGCCTCTTCGGAAATCTCACCGTGTGGCAAAACCTGTGGGCAGCACGCGTCGTTCGTGAAAACGGCTGGGCAGGTTTTCGGGAGCGCTGGCTATCTGGCGCTGCTGCAGCGCGTGAGCAGGCCGAGGAACTACTTGAATTCGCTGATCTTGCTCATAAGCGCGACATGCTGGCTAGTCAGCTAGCTTTTGGCGAGCAGCGTCGGCTTGAGCTGATCCGTGCCGCTGCTACAGATGCCGAACTGCTGCTGCTCGACGAACCTGCTGCGGGCATGAACGCTGAAGAGATTGAAGACCTTGACGCGCGCATCCGCAGTCTGCGCGACCGAGGCCGCACTATTTTGCTGATCGAGCACCATATGGAACTGGTCATGGGCGTGTGTGACCGGGTAACCGTTCTGAACTTTGGTCGCAAGATCGCAGAGGGCACACCGACGCAAGTACAGCAGGATGCACAAGTTCGTGCAGCGTATCTGGGAGCCGATGAGACCGTGACCGCATGATCTTGCGGCTGCATTCCTTCAACTTGAAATACGTTTAAAACCCTCACCATCATGTTGGAAATAACTGACCTAGCCACGTCCTACGGCAAGATCGAAGCACTCAAAGGAGTTTCTCTGTCGGCGAAAGCGGGGCAGGTGACTTGCCTGCTGGGACCCAATGGCGCTGGTAAATCCACCCTGATGCTGACGCTCTCCGGGATACTCAAGCCGCAGCGTGGTTCTGTGAAATTTGAAGGTGAGGAACTCATCGGCAAGACGCCGGCTGAAATCGTTTCGCGCGGCATGGCTTTGGTCCCTGAGAACCGGCTTGTTTTTCCAGCGCTCACGGTGCGAGAAAACCTGATGGCTGGCGCGTATCGGCGGCGCGATTCGAATGGCATTCGCAGTGACATCGATGCCATGTTCGCGCGTTTCGCTCGACTGAAAGAGCGCGAATCGCAGCTGGCTGGGACTCTCTCAGGCGGTGAGCAGCAAATGCTGGCCGTTGCTCGTGCGCTGATGTCTCGTCCCCGTCTGCTGCTCATGGACGAACCATCAGTGGGTCTGGCACCTATGGTCGTTGCAGAGATTTTTTCGATTATTGGGCAGCTTCACAGCGAGGGCGTGAGCATATTCCTGGTGGAGCA
>JBEDGK010000223.1:0-4098 GCA_041174665.1 Pseudomonadota bacterium | reverse complement strand
TTCGAGGACCACCTCCTCAGCCACGGTAGCCTGATGCCCGTTCACCTCGACCGAGACGATGCCAAAAGCGGGTTTTTCATACTCTTTGCCGAGACGGAACATCAGTTCATAGCCTGCGGCGATCCGCTGCGCGAACGGCGTATGCGCAAAGGGCGAGACCGGGTTGGTGAACAGCTTGGACGATGCCTCGGCCCACTGAACCAAGGGACTCAGCAGAGTTCGGTTCATTTCGTGCAATTGATAGAGCATGAGTACCTCTCATTCAAGACGCTTGATTGTGAAGGCAATCCACCGCTTCCGCAATGCAGCAAATGCAAGACCGAAATATTTCTGTTTCCCTAACCCTGCGACCCCCCTTAACGGGTGCCGGCCTATCTGTCGCCCGAGAGGATTGTGGATCGCAGGTAACATACTAGAGCGTACGCTCACTGACAACCTATTTGTCGGTGCAAAACTTGGCATTTTGGTGCCAATTCGACATTTTTTCTCTCAAAAATCACCTCGCATCCAGCTACTCCTCACCTTACTGGGACATGCTTCTCCAGCTTCTTTCGGTCTGCTGCATCTTTAGACACCATTTTTTGCCAAATGCGCCCCTGTTTGTCGGCGGCCATCCGCTCGAAGGAAAGTTGCGGATGATAAAATTTCGCTTATGTCGCTTGTTGGCTTCTTCTTTCGCTGGGTTGCCCGGTATTTAATTGCTGTTCTGTTAATCCAGCTGGCACTGCCAACTTGGGCAGCGCTCGGTGCCTCTGGCAAGCCAGGCTGGATGGAGATTTGTGCCGCCGGCGGCATTCAGTGGGTGAAACTGGCTCAGCCTGACACGACGCCGGCAGACCATCAGACTGCCAATAGTCACTGTCTGTTGTGCGCAGCGACGGGTGCGACGCCAGATTTCGACACACGTGCTCACCTGCATGCAGAGCCTCGTCATCAGGCGATTACCTTCTATCCTTGGGCTGGGCATCGCTGGTATGCCGGTCACTCCATTCTCTCCCGGGCTCCTCCGGCCTGATTTTCCTCGTTGCTGAAGGTGCTGGCGGCACTCCGCGTGCTCGCCCGTCCCGCTCTGTCGCCCGTTCGCGCCCGGCGGGCGTGGCTATGGCTCTTCATATCAGGAAAAATAATGAGAACGAATTTCACACGCAGCCCGGTTCAGCTGACTGCGCTTTTATTGTGCGCTATGCCTGTCGCCAGTGCGCAAGAGGCCGCGAAGGCATCAGCGACCACCATGATGACGCTGGGGGAGGTGGTCGTGGCGGCCAATCGTGATCCCCTGGCCGTTAGCAGCCTGTATACCTCGGTCAATGTCATCCCTGCCGAGCGTATCGAGCAGCAGGCAGTGGCCAACAACTGGCAGCTGTTCGATCAGGTTCCAGGCGTGATGCTCACGACGTTCGGGCAGGGCACGACATCGGGCAAGCTGTCGATGCGCGGATTCAATGGCGAAGGAGAGATCAATGCGGTGAAGTTGCTGATCGACGGTATTCCTTCCAATAGCAATGACGGCAATATGCCGTACATCGACCTTGCCCCGCGGCTGGATATCGATGCGATCGAGGTCATCAAGGGTACCAATGATCCACGCTACGGGCTGCATAACATCGCTGGGAATGCGAATATCGTGACGAAAGCCGGCAGCAATTATCAGCTGGGACGCTTCAGCTATGGCAGCTTCAATACGCGTGATTTGCAAGCAGCAACGGGTATCGACGATGGCCGGCTAGCGCAGAACTATGCATTCAGTTACATGAACACTGATGGATATCGCAAGCACTCACAAGCAGAGAACGCAACATTTTCCGGCAAATGGTTCTTGCACAGCGAGGATCGACGTCATCAGGTCGGATTGATTGCTCGCCATGCCGAGCTGAGCGCGCAAGAGGCAGGCTATCTGACGCGAGCACAAGCCGAGGCAGATCCTCGTCAGTCTCGCGCACATAATGCGTCTGATGAGGGTGGGCGCCGGATGACACAGCTTGCCCTGCAGGGGAAAAGTGCGATCCGCGATGATCTGACTGCCAGCGCGCAGATCTACCTGAATGATCTGCACGACAAACGCTATGTGCGTTTTTCTGCGGGCACGTCGCAGCAGGAGCGCCTTGTCGATGAAACACACTTGGGTGCTTCCGCTAGCGCCAGCTGGCAGGCGGGCAAGACATCGTTTGGCGAACTCACGCTGACGGGCGGTGTGGATGCCGAACATCAGGACAATCGCAGCGAGCGTTACAGCACGCTGATGCAATCGCGCACTGCTCAGACCCGCAATCAGCAGTTTGATTTCAATACGATGGGTAGCTTTGTGCAGGCGATGCTGAAACCTTCGGACCGGCTGACGATCACGCCAGCGTTGCGCATTGACTCGATATCGGGTGAGTACACCAACCGATTGAATGGCGTGCTTTATGACTTGAATGACTACGGTCTTATCCGCCAGCCGAAACTCAGTGCGATGTATCAGTGGTCGGAGTCGGTCTCTGTGTATGGCAATGTGGGCCGTAGCTTTCAGGTGGGTGTCGGCACGGCGGCCTACCGAGTCAATCAGGCCATCAATCTCGCGCCTTCGATCAATGAAGGCTGGGAAGCCGGCGTACGATTTCGACCGGCGATGTGGCTCGACGGGCGCATCGCGCTGTGGCAACAAACTGCCAGCAATGAAGCCCGTCGCAAGCTGAATGATCCAGCAAATGATGCAGAGAATATTGGTAAAACACGCCGGCAGGGTATCGATGTCGAGCTCAATGCACGGCCTTCACCGCGGCTGAATTTCTGGGTAGCGGGCGCGGTCCAGCGTTCCGACATTCTGAAGGCCGATGCCAGCTCGCTGGCCACGGAGGGCAAGGAAATCGATCATGTGCCGCAGGCGATCTACAACCTGGGCGCCGATTATCATCATAGTGAGCAGCTGCGTTACTCTGTCTGGGCGAACGGTCAGAGTAGCTATTACCTCGAGCGAACTAACAGCACGGGACGTTTCGGCAGCTACCTGCTCAGCCATGCCTCCGCTACCTACCGTATCAACAAGGCCGTGAGCGCCGAACTTCAGGTGCGTAATCTGTTTGACAGGTACCAAGAGTACGTGTGGTACGACGGTACACAGTCTTTACATTCGCCGGGAGCGGGACGCGCGGTGTATGTGTCGCTGCAGGTCAGGATGTAATCCATGAAGCGCGCGCGTCGGTGGTGGCTGAGCCTGCATCTGTGCATCGGGCTTGTGCTGGGTGGTGTCTTTGCGCTGCTAGGTGTGACTGGCAGCGTGCTAGTGTTCTACCCAGAGATAGATCGTGCGCTGAACCCTGAGCTTCGGCCGTCAGCATCATTGACCCACACTGTGTCATTGCAAGCGGTAGCCAACCAGCTGAGAAGACTCTATCCGGAACGCGACGGTGGCTGGCGAATCGAGCTGCCACTTGATGACAGTACGCCGATCACCGTGCGTTATGCGCAATCGTCGGAACGTGAGGGGCGTTCATTTTCACCACTGATGCTCACGCTTGATCCTGTGACACTGGAACGAACCAGTCATCGTGCCTGGGGTGATTACCTCGTGACCTGGATCTATGACTTGCATTACACCCTGCTGCTCGATGCGACAGGCAAAGTCATAGTCGGAACGGTCGGGCTGGTGATGATGCTTTCTTTGCTGTCCGGTCTGTGGCTGTGGTGGCCATCAAAGTCTCGGCGGTGGTTGGCATTACGACCCGTAGTGAGAGAGGGTCCGGTGAGACGCACTTACGACCTGCATGTACTGGCCGGTGCTTATGGCGTGGTGCTGCTCAGCGTACTTGCGCTGACCGGTGCTGGTCTCGCGCTACCAGATCAGACGCGCATCCTGCTCGACAAGATGCTGGGGTTGAAATCTATGCCTGAGGTCGCAACCTATCGGGTCGTTGACAAGGCGATCCCGATGAACTTGGATCGCGCAGTGTCGGTGGCACGCGAACATTTTCCTGAGGCTGAGTTGCGCTGGGTCGATATGCCGGCTATCGGTGAAGGCCCTCTGAGTGTTCGGCTGTATCAGTCAGGCGAGCCGGGGCGACGCTTCCCCAAGACACGGTTATGGCTTGATCCCTACAGTGGCGAAATACTCGCTGTTCG
>JBEDGK010000222.1:0-12537 GCA_041174665.1 Pseudomonadota bacterium | reverse complement strand
TGTCTGGCAATGTGTGTTGAACCGCTAAAAGCAAAAGCAGCGATAACAATTATTAAAGCTAGACTGGCAGGTAGAAATCTTTTCAATTCAGCATAATATTTTTCATAGAAAGCAGATTCGTTGACCTCCAAAGCAACAAACCAGTCCCTGTGATGAATCTGATACAAGAAAGCATGTACCGAGTCGCGTTCGCTGTTTTGATAGGTGATCGCTTTGTAGTCAGATACGTTTGCAAAACTTTTGGCAAGGATGCCTATATTTTTTCCAACGAACTTGTCGTTTTTATCCGATCGGCTGATGATGATTCCATTTCTATCGAATAATGTACAAGTCCAGTGATCGGGCCAAGCTTCCCGCATGATCAAATTGGAAAAATAATCGGCGTTGAAAATAACCCGCAGGACATAGTTGCGCGAACGATGCGATCGGATTGGCATGGTCACTGCCACGCGATATCCTTCGTCGTCAGGGATAGTGAAGGGGCCTGAGAGATTAGGTTTTCCTGTAGTGATGGCTCTCTGCACGGTCTCGCTGTCGCGAGTTTGGAAAGTGGGTTGGCCGAATGGAATTTTCGTGACAAAAATCAAGTCACCCGTTTGCCCTGCCAAACTGATCGCTGCAAAATTTGGGTGATTCGCAACGATTCGGGTGGCCTCTTGGTAGAGATTTTTCCAGTTTTCCTGTTTCGCATGTTGAGAGTTCTTCAGCACCTCCAATTCATGCGTGGCAGCAGCAATCTGGCGCTCCACCTCATCGCCGACTTTGCTGGCTCGGAAAAGAAATTCCGAATGAATTAACTGAAGCTGGGTATCCGCCGTGCGTTGCCAAAACAAAAAAACAAAGAGTAATGACGGGATGAGGCAGATTAGCTGAAGCGTATGCAGTGCTGTTCTAATTGTTATTTGCATGCTGAATAACCGAAGTCCGACAGCCCGACAGCCCGACAGCCCGGCATTCCTGAATTAACTTAGACTATAAGTAACTAATGGTAGTGTGCAATGACTATCGGTTACATCTCGCTAATGGCTAGAAAGATCAATTTTGGTATCGAACTTCGGCTGACAATGAGATCGCCTCTTGTGTTCGTGAGCTAAAACAGGGGCCTTTTTATCTTCGCGTTGACGCAGAGCTCTCGTCGGTTGGTTGGATAGGTATAAAAAAATCCCGCCGTCGCTCACGCGAGGCGGGATTTGTTGGCCAGCGTTCTCTTGGCGCAGGGTTGCCGGCGATATTGCGGTCAGTTGCGCGTTTCTATCTGTACCAGAGGCTCCTCCGACGCAGGAGCTACCGGCCGGCGCTCACGGGGTGTGCGTGCCACTTGCCCGATGCTTGCAGTAGCTTCTTGCGCGCGACGAAGTTTCTCCGGATCGGTGGTCGCCATCATCAAGCCCGCAGCGGCGAGCGTCTGTTCGAGTGATAGATTGGCTGCGGCCGCAGCGACTACACCGTGCTCTGTCGGTGTGCTCACTATCGCGTGAACGATGGCCGTGGGTTCATCGTGGGCCTTTGCGCCGGCAATTTCTTCTGGCGCGGGCAATTCAATCGATGCAGTGCTCACAGCGTGCTCGCTGTACTCTGCTGGCCGTGAGCTACCGTTTAACGCTACTGCAGCGTTTACCTCGACGGCAGGCGCGGGTTCGTGATGATCAGCATCGTGCAGCGCAGTGGTTGCAACGCCGGTGGATGCCGATGGCTGAGCCGGAGCATCGTGCAGCGGCTCAGTCTCATGCCCCTGTTCGATGAACTGTTGAATGACTTCCGTGGCGTGGCCATCGGTAGAGACATGACGGTCATCGGGCAAATCAGTCTCTTCGAGATCTGAACCGAGCAGGGTATCTGAAGGTTCGCGCTCGCGACGGTTGCGGTTACGTCCGCCCCGACGTCGACGACGGCGAGGCTGGTCACCGTTTGCCTCGGTTGCGCTGTCTTCATCAATGGTGTTGAGCAGATCGGCTTGCATCGGCGTTTCCGAGGCAGAGCTCGTCGGGACAGGCGCCGCCACTGGCACCGGCACAGAAAGCTCAGGCAGGATTTTTTCTTCGCTCTGCGGGTTACGCTTGTCCTCGCGGCTGTGGCGATTGCGCTCGCGACGGGGCTCACGTGGCTCTCCGACGTCTTGCACCTCGCGCGGCTCACGATGAGCCTTGGCTTGACGGCCCGGTTTGTGCGGGTCGAGGCTTCCTTTCAGTTCTTTTGGTTCTTTCGATTCTTTCGCCAATTTAGGCTCACGTACCTCGGCACGTTCCTCTTTGTCGCGGCCACGCCCGCGTCCACCACGGCTACGGCGACCACCGCGATCATTGCGGTCACGCTCTTTGGTTTTGGGCACAGTGGCTGCAGCGGGGACTTCCGCCGCTGGCTTTGTACGGAACAAGCCTAACAGGCGTGACAGGAAGCCTTCGGCCGCTTGCTCGGTTGTGGCGCTGGTCTGGACCGCGTGGCGCTCCACGACGGGGGCCGGCCGATCGGGCGTGATCGACTTGACGACCGCCTCTTGGCGGGGCTTTCGCTCTTCTTCCTTGCGCTTGCTGTAGCCAACGTCGGTATCGACTTCCTCGGCCATCCTGTAGCTTGCCTGCAGATCATCGAGGCGCGGGTCGTCGTGCTTGATACGCTCGAGTTTGTAGTGCGGCGTCTCAAGGTGCTTGTTGGGAATCAGAACTACGGACACGCGGTGGCGGTTCTCGATCTTCAGGATCTCGCCACGCTTTTCATTCAGCAGGAAGGCGGCCACATCGACAGGTACCTGCACGTGGATGGCGGCGGAGTTTTCTTTCATCGCCTCTTCTTGAATGATTCGCAGCACTTGCAGCGCGGAGGAATCCGTGTCGCGGATATGACCCGTGCCGTTGCAGCGCGGGCAGGTCACATGACTACCCTCGGACAGCGATGGACGCAGGCGCTGACGGGAGAGCTCCATCAGACCAAAGCGGGAGATCTTGCCCATCTGAACGCGGGCGCGATCGTAGTGCAGCGCATCTTTGAGGCGGTTTTCGATCTCGCGCTGGTTCTTGGCATTCTCCATGTCGATGAAGTCGATCACGATCAGGCCGCCAAGATCGCGCAGACGCAGCTGCCGCGCGACTTCATCGGCTGCTTCCAGATTGGTGTTGAACGCGGTGGTTTCGATATCACTGCCACGAGTTGCGCGAGCAGAGTTCACGTCCACGGAGACCAGTGCCTCGGTATGGTCGATCACGATGGCGCCGCCTGAGGGTAGGGGCACGGTGCGCGAGTAGGCGCTCTCGATCTGATGCTCGATCTGGAAGCGAGAAAACAGCGGTACGTCATCGCGGTAGCGCTTGACCCGGTGCGCCATGTCCGGCATCACGTGGCTCATGAACTGCTGCGCCTGTTCGAAGATGTCGTCGGTGTCGATGAGGATTTCGCCGATATCGGGCTGGAAGTAGTCGCGGATCGCGCGGATCACGAGTGAAGATTCCTGATAGATCAGGAAGGCGCCGGGAGCGGCCTTGCTGGCGCCATCGATCGCGTTCCACAGCTGCATCAGGTAGTTCAGATCCCACTGCAGCTCGTCGACGTTGCGGCCAATGCCGGCGGTGCGGGCAATGACGGACATGCCTTGCGGCAGATCCAGTTTGTCCATGGTCTCGCGCAGCTCCTGACGATCTTCGCCCTCGACGCGGCGCGACACGCCGCCGCCGCGCGGGTTGTTGGGCATCAGCACCAGATAGCGGCCGGCCAGCGAGACGAACGAGGTCAGGGCAGCGCCCTTGTTACCGCGTTCTTCTTTCTCGACCTGCACCATGATTTCCTGGCCTTCGCGCAGCGCTTCGCGGATGCTGGCATTGCGCACATCGACACCGTCGCGGAAATAGCTGCGGGCGACTTCTTTGAATGGCAGGAACCCGTGGCGCTCTTCGCCATAATTGACGAAGCAGGCTTCGAGCGAGGGCTCGATACGGGTGATGACGCCTTTGTAAATGTTGGATTTGCGTTGTTCGCGACCGGCGGTCTCGATATCGATGTCGATGAGTTTTTGCCCATCGACGATCGCCACGCGCAGTTCTTCTTGTTGCGTGGCATTGAACAGCATGCGTTTCATATTGTGTGGCTCCGGGACCCGGAAAGGGCCTGTGTCTGCCGTGCGGGCGCGAGCCGTCAGCACGGCAAAGTCATGGGATGCATGCGGAAGGGCGGAGCCAGGAGGAGAGCATTGCCGTAACGTGGGACAGAGCGCATCACGCTCGCCGCACAGGGCGCGGATGAAACTGCGGGCTTTGCTATTTGCGCAGCAGGATCACGCGGGCGCGGACACCGAGCGCGCCGTGCTTGGCTGCTCGTGATCTGGGCGGTGGCGTGGATCGACCATGGTCGTTGGGGTTCCTGTGGTTCGCAAATGTTGCAAGCAATCTCAGTTGCATCTGCCGACAAGCCTTCGGTGGTGAACGGCTTGCCAGACTAATCCTTACTTTTCCTGGCTTTCGCTTCCGGCACTCCGGCGCCTGTCCGGTCGCAACTTCGGTGCGACCCCGACCGCGCAAGACTGCCTGCATGCACAGCTTTACCATTGAAGCTGCCTGAACACCGTTACGGGAAATCGTTCGCCTTGCGTGCGGACCTCTCGGGTCGCATCGGGCTGCGATGGCAGTGCCAATCTCGCTCAGGTTTTCGAATAGGCGGGGCCAATGGAGACGCCCCTGTGTAGAATCTGTTTTTTCTTCTGACACATTCTGCGGAATTTCTCCGCCGGCACGATTATATATTCAAAATGAAGGACTTAGCGAGACTTTCTGAAGCTGGTGAGAGATCTCGCGGCGAGCCCGCGCGAGAGGCCGGGCATCCAGCAGTGAGATGGTTGGTCATTGGACCGGACGAGGCTGGGCAGCGCATCGATAACTTTTTGATAAAACTGTGCAAGGGTGTACCGAAAAGCCATATTTATCAGGTACTTCGTTCCGGTCAGGTGCGGGTCAACAAAGGGCGAATTGCGCAGACCTACCGGCTAGCTGAGGGGGATACGGTGCGTGTGCCGCCGATCCGAATTGCTGAACGCGTCGAAAGCCATGTTCCGGCAGTGGAATTCGAGATCTTGCTCGAAGACGAGCATTTGCTGATCGTCGATAAACCGGCGGGTGTCGCGGTGCATGGCGGCTCTGGCGTCAGCCATGGCGTGATCGAGCAACTAAGGGCGTCGCGGCCGCAGGCCAAGTTTCTCGAGCTAGTGCACCGGCTGGATCGGGAGACCTCGGGCATCCTGATGCTCGCAAAAAAGCGCAGCGCCCTGGTTGCCCTTCATGAGCAAATCCGCCTTGGCAGTGTGGACAAGCGTTATCTGGCACTGGTGCATGGGCAGTGGCAGCATCGCCGGCAGCACGTGAAGCTGCCGCTATTCAAATACACCACGCCGGAAGGCGAGCGACGCGTCCGAGTTCAGTCGGATGGACAGCCTTCTCACACGATCTTCAATTTATTGCGAAAATACGGCGAGTTTGCATTACTTGAGGCCGAGCTGAAAACGGGCCGGACTCACCAGATTCGCGTGCACCTTGCCGCTTCCGGTTTTCCGATTGCAGGTGACGAGAAGTACGGCGACTTTGCGTTCAACCGGCAGTTGCAGAAAAGCGAGTTCGGACGCGGCGCGCTCAAGCGTATGTTTTTGCATGCATGGCGACTGCGTTTCGAGCACCCGGCGAGTGGTCAAGACGTCAGTGTCGAATCACCGCTGCCCGAGGCTTGCGAACGCTTTCTTGGCAGCCTTCAGGCTTAGCTCAACATCCAGCAAACGCGATAATTTAACGGCTCAGCGCCAACATGGAAGAGACAGGTTCATGCCAAGAAAACAATTTGACCTGATTGTCTTCGACTGGGATGGCACGCTGATGGACAGCACCGCCACCATCGTGGCCAGCATGCAGGCAGCGGCGCGCGACCTCGGTCTGCCTGTGCCCGATACACGTGCAGCGTCGCATGTGATCGGGCTGGGACTGCAGGATGCGATGCAGCGTGCAATGCCCGATCTTGATCCCAAGTCTTACCCGCGCATGGTTGAGCGTTATCGACATCATTATCTTTCGCAGGATCACAGCCTGACGCTCTTCGGTGGGGTGCGCGAGATGCTGACCGATCTGGCAGGGCAGGGCTACTTTCTGGCGGTGGCCACGGGCAAGAGTCGTGTCGGTCTGAACCGCGCGCTCAATACAGCGGGACTGATGTCGGTATTCGATGCCACACGCTGTGCGGACGAGACCTTCTCCAAGCCCCATCCTGCCATGCTGCACGAAATCACACGCGAGCTGGGGCAGGACTTGCGTCGCACCGTCATGATCGGAGACACCACGCATGACTTGCAAATGGCCGGCAACGCTGGCGCGGCAGCGATCGGCGTGCATTTCGGAGCGCATCCACGCGAAGAATTGCAGGCCATGTCCCCAATGTTCGGAGCCGACTCTATCGGCGATTTACATGCATGGCTGAATGAACATGCGTGATCTGCCAACATACCGCGTCGATTAAAGCTGCGATGTCCATGTCCATGTCTATTTATGTTTGCGATTCCAATACGCTTGTCGAGGGAGGCAAGGGCATCCGCTTTCCGGTTACAGCAGGCGGCGAAGATTGCTCGGCGTTTGTGGTGCGCTACGGCGGTCAGCCGCACGCCTATCTGAACCGATGCGCCCATGTGCCCATGGAGCTGGACTGGAACGAGGGCGAATTCTTTGAATCCAGCGGGCTGTATCTGATGTGCGCAACCCACGGTGCATTGTACGAGCCAGATACCGGCCGCTGCGCCGGAGGCCCTTGTCGCGGAGGGCGCTTGCACCCGGTGACGGTGATGGAGCGTGATGACAAAATTTTCTGGGAAGCCGACGAGTTCATCCGTCCGGCAAGAGCCTAGATAACACATGAACAACGCATGAACAACGCATGAACAACGCATGAACAACGCATGAAAAACCTATCTGATTCTTGAGGATCTCTGATGAACGACGACACCACCGGTTCCGCTGGCACTAAGCCGGACACACCGATTGACGCAGGATCTGCTTCGTCTTCTGAACACGCTGCCGATCTGCATCCCGAGGCGCGGCAAACGTCGCCGTTGGATGCGTCATCTGCAACCGCATCAGCATCCCCATACGCGGTGCTCGAGAGCTGGCGAAGGCGCTGCTTGAGGAGCAGCAAGCGAAACGGCGCTGGCGAGTGTTTTTCCGTTTTGCGACGCTGTTTGTCGCGCTGTTCGCCATCTGGGTGGCATTCGATCTGAAGGGACCTTCGAAGCCCGTCAGTGCCCGTCATACCGCACTCGTTGAAATCGACGGCGAGATCGATAGCGACAGCAGCGCAGCCTCGGTCAGTTCCATTCTGCCCGCTCTCAATGACGCGTTCAGCGATGTGAGCTCGGTGGGCGTCATCCTGAAAATGAACAGTCCCGGCGGCAGCCCGGTGCAGTCGGCCATCGTCAATGATGAAATCACTCGGCTGCGCAATCTGCACCCGAACAAGCCTGTGTATGTGGTGGTCGAAGACATGTGCGCTTCTGGCTGCTATTACATTGCCGCCGCAGCAGACAAGATTTATGTGAGCCAGGCCAGCATCGTGGGTTCTATTGGTGTGCTGATGAGCAGTTTCGGCTTTGCCGGTCTGATGGACAAGCTGGGCATCGAGAGGCGTTTGATGACCGCTGGCGAGAACAAGGCGCTGATGGATCCTTTTTCTCCGACGAGCACTCGGCACAAGGAGTTCACCCAGGCGATGCTGAAAGAAATCCATGAGCAATTTATTACCGCCGTCCGGCATGGGCGCGGCAAGCGGCTCAAAGAATCACCCGAGATATTTTCCGGGCTATTCTGGACCGGTAACGCCGCCATAAAGCTTGGTTTGGCCGACGCCTTGGGAACGGTCGACAGCGTCGCGCGCGATGTGCTCAAAGCTGAGGACGTGATCGACTACACCGTGCGAGAAGGTCTGTCTGATCGGGTGCTGAAAAAATTCGGTGCGGCAATGGGTGAGGGCGCTGTGCGCGCTATGGCCATTGAATGGATGAGACCGCGCTAATAGTGCCGGCTGTTGAGTGGAGCCTGAGTGATACGTGTCAGACCATCGATCCCAGCTTGCGCCGGGATAACGCTTCACGAGCTACCATTCTCTGCCGTGTCCTGCTCACTCAAGCAAGAAGCAAGAACACGGTCGGTTTCTTCCTGACATCTGGCGTCTTCCCGGCATCGATATCTCGCTTCCATAGCGAGGCCGCCTGCGTGCGCACTGACTCACTCTCCAGCGTCAGATCGGTCGCAATGCACACTAGCGTACTGGCGGCGCAGTGCGTGACCATTGCCTCGAGCAGTGCCTCATTGCGGTAGGGTGTCTCGATGAAGATCTGGGTCTGCTTTTCCTGACGAGAGCGCTGCTCGAGTTGTTTCAGGCGCTGAGCGCGCTGAGTGGCATCGGTTGGCAAGTAGCCATGAAAAGCAAAGTTCTGCCCGTTCAAACCGCTGGCCATCAGCGCGAGCAGCAGCGATGACGGCCCTACCAGCGGTTTGACGATGATCTGCTTGTCATGCGCGAATCGCACCAGATCTGCTCCAGGATCGGCGACCGCTGGCACGCCAGCCTCAGACAGCAGACCAGCGTGTCGCCCGGACAGCAGTGGCGTCAGCAGCGCCGGGATCTCGGCTGGCGCCGTCTTTACATTCAGCTCGCGGATGTCGATTTCCTGCAGGGGTGTGCACAGTGGGTGCGTCTCAGCGACGAGTTTCAGGAATGCTCGCGCTGTCTTCGCATTCTCGGCGATGAAATAATCGATAGTGGCGGTGACTTCGCGCACCGGCGCGGGGATCACATTTTCCAGTGCGCCGGGGCCCAGAGAGTTGGGTATCAGGTAGAGCGTGCCATTCATTGCTGCTCGCCTGACAAGAAGAGTGCCACGCCGGCCCGGCGCAGCATGCTGGTCAATGCAATCAGTGGCAGACCGGTCAAGGCACTCGGGTCATCGCTGCGTATCTGTTCAAGAAGCGCAATGCCTAGCGCTTCGTTTTTGGCGCTGCCCGCGCAATCATATGGCTGCTCTATCCGCAGGTAGGCATCCAGCTCGGCATCTGGAAGATTACGGAAACGCACCAGGGTTTGTACGTTCTGCTTTTGGATGCGAAGTGAACTGCCATTGCGCGTATCTAGCAAACATAACGCGGTATGGAACACCACTTCCCTGCCGCGCATTTTTTTGAGCTGGGCGAGCGCCCGCAAATGATCGCCCGGCTTACCGATGTGTTCGTCGTCGAGCGTGGCGACTTGATCAGAGCCGATCACCAACGCATTGGGATTGCGGGCGGCAACCGCTTCCGCCTTGGCCTCGGCCAGCCTGAGCGCGGTGTGCTCGGGCGCTTCGTCCGGTAATGCGGCCTCATCGATATTGGGGGAGTCGACCTCGAAGGGCAATTGCAGGCGGGACAGCAACGCTTTTCGGTAGGCAGAGCTGGAAGCGAGAATCAGACGTGGCGGGTAAGTTCGTTGCATGAATTGAAATATCCAGCTACCGTAGCGAGTGAATTCGACTTGAATTCGGCATGAAAACCAGCCCCCTCTTTCGCCAAATGCCTGATTTATTTGGGATATTACTTAAACCCTGCTATCATAGCCGGTTTTCTGAGGCACTCGATCCGCATGAGCGCTCACGTAGTCGACAGCTTTGAGTTTTGCCGGTCCGCCGGGCAGGCTTCCGGATCAACGCCAGTTGCCGAGTTCAAAAGATTGTGCGCCGATCTTGCTGATCCTGGCGGAGAGTTGCGCTGGTCGTTTCAGGGCGGCCTTCATCCCGAGGGTGATCCGCAGTTGGTGATGCATGTGTCGGGAAACGTGAAGCTGATCTGCCAGCGGTGCATGACGCTGCTCGATCACTCGCTGCATGCGCATGCCACTCTGGTGCTGGCGGCTGACGAAGAGCGGGCTGATGAGGCTGAAGCACGGCTCGATGATGACCGTATTGACGTGATCGTCGGCAGCAAGGCAATGGACCTTCTGATGCTGGTGGAAGACGAGGCGCTGCTGTCGCTGCCCCTGTCGCCGCGGCATGAGGTCTGCCCCGGTCCGGTGCAGGAGATTCAGAAAGTGCAGAAAGAGAAGGCCGAGTCCCCGTTTGCGGTGCTCAAGAATCTCAAGTCCTGAGCTTTGTCAGGCGGCTTTCATTCCCGAGAATGGCTCTGAAAGTTGCTAATCTGGCCAGGGTGTGACGGTGGATCACCCTATGTTAAAATTTTAAATTCGCAAGAAACACTGGTTTAGGAGCAAGTCATGGCTGTACAACAGAACAAGAAAACCCCGTCCAAGCGTGGCATGCATCGTTCGCACGATGCGCTGAAGAATCCGCCTACAGCGGTCGAGCCAACCACGGGTGAGGTTCATCTGCGTCACCACATCAGCCCGAACGGCTTTTATCGCGGTCGCAAGGTCATGCAGACCAAGAACGACGACTAATCTGCTGGTTCGCATCACGGCGTGAACAGTCACCGACTGCTTGGCGCCGTTTTTGTATCCACGTCCTCCCCGTCGTCATGCCCCAGCATGAATGAGCCATGTCGCTGATCGCGATTCCCGCAACGCAGCGGCACACGCTGCCACGAACATGGCCATAAAACTCTCCATCGACTGCATGGGCGGCGACCACGGACCGTCCGTGACCGTTCCGGCATCCGTTGCCTTCCTTCACAGCGAAGCCTCCGTCGAGCTGATTTTGGTCGGCCGCGAGTCTGCCGTGCGCGCCGAGCTGGACAAGCTGGGCGCATCGAACCATCCGCGCATCACGGTGGTCCATACGACCGAGGTGGTCGAGATGGACGACCCGCTCGAGACCGCTCTGCGCCGCAAGAAAGACTCGTCGATGCGAGTCGCGATCACACAGGTCAAGGACGGGCACGCGCAGGCGTGCGTGTCTGCGGGTAATACCGGCGCACTGATGGCTTTGTCGCGCTACTTACTCAAGACTATCGCCGGCGTTGATCGCCCAGCCATCTGCACCATCCTCCCCAATCAGAAAGATGGCCCGACGTATGTGCTTGATCTGGGAGCGAACGTCGATTGCGAGCCGCATCATCTGCATCAGTTCGCGCTGATGGGTTCGGCGCTGGTGTCGGCGGTCGAGGGTCGCGCGCGTCCGACGGTCGGTCTGCTGAATGTGGGCGAAGAAGACATCAAGGGTAATGAGCTGGTCAAGCAGACTGCAGAGTTGCTGCGCGCCGATCATCAGAAAGGTCTGATCAATTTCCACGGCAATGTCGAAGGAAATGACATTTTCGAGGGCACGACCGATATCGTGGTTTGCGATGGCTTTGTGGGCAATGTCACGCTCAAGGCAGCGGAAGGGCTGGGTCGGCTGATCAAAGGTGTGCTGGTCAGCGAGTTGAAGCATGGTTGGCTGGACATGCTGGGCGCTCTGTTGGCGAGACGGGCATTGAAACGTATTTCACAACGGCTGAATCCCTCCCGCTACAATGGCGCCAGCCTGCTGGGCTTGCGCGGTCTGGTATTCAAGAGTCATGGCGGCGAGAATGCCTATGGTTTCGAGTGGGCGATACGGCGTGCATTCGAAGCGGCACGTCGTGATGTGCTGGCGCGGATCGAAACCTCGATCGCGGAACTGATGCCGGTTGAAGCGCACACAGGCGTCACTGAAAAATAAACGCATGAGCATTTATACAAGAATCTCTGGCACAGGCAGCTGTTTGCCTTCGCGTCGAGTGAGTAATGAGCAGCTGGCAAAAACACTGGCCGAGAGAGGGCTGGAGACTTCCGACGAATGGATAGTTTCCCGCAGTGGCATCTCCGCTCGCCATTTCGCTGATGACGGTGTGATGGCCAGCGATCTCGGTTGCGCGGCAGCGCAACGTGCGCTCGAGATGGCCGGGTTGCAGCCGAATGATATCGACCTCATCATTCTTGCGACCTCCACACCGGATTATCTGGGAGGCTTCCCCAGCACTGCCTGTGTCGTGCAGCGTAAGCTTGGTATCACCAATCAATCAGCGGCGCTGGATGTGCAGGCGGTGTGTAGCGGATTTGTGTATGCGGTGTCGGTGGCTGACAGCTTCATCAGGACCGGGATGCACAAGCGCGCGCTGGTGATTGGTGCGGAAGTTTTCTCGCGCATCCTTGATTTCAGCGACCGCACCACCTGCGTGCTATTCGGTGATGGTGCCGGCGCGGTCGTGCTCGAAGCGTCGGATACACCTGGTGTACTGTCTACGCGCATGCATGCCGATGGCCGTCACGCTGACATATTGTGTGTGCCCGGTGTCGTGAGCGCGGGCGTGGTGGCGGGTAGCCCGTTCCTGCACATGGATGGACAGGCCGTATTTAAATTGGCGGTGTCCGTTCTGGAAGAAGTCGCGCACGAGACACTCGCTGCTGCAGACATGCAAGCCGCCCAGATCGACTGGCTGATACCGCATCAGGCCAACATCCGCATCATGCAGGGCACAGCGAAAAAACTCGGACTTCCTCTTGAAAAAATGGTGGTGACTGTTGATCAGCACGGCAACACCTCCGCGGCCTCCATCCCGCTGGCGCTTGACACGGCGGTTC
>JBEDGK010000221.1:0-6230 GCA_041174665.1 Pseudomonadota bacterium | reverse complement strand
TATGTTGTCGTAAAGAAATTCCCCCCAACCCACCAAGAGGTCAGTGATGTCGTTCAAGACCCGTTATGCCATGCCCGCACTGGGTATCGCCGCCATGCTGGCGGTGGCGCCTAGCTTGTCCGCTCAAAGCGATAAAGATTTTCAGATCACCCTTCCCGAGAATATTGTCTGGAAAGATGCCGGCCATGGCGTGAAGATCGCCGTGGTGTACGGTGACCCGTCCAAACCCGGGCAGTATGTGATTCGCGCGCACTTCCCGCCGGGCGTCATGAGCTCGCCACATTTTCATGGCGAAGACCGTCACGTCACGGTGATTCAGGGCACGTGGAATGCAGGCAAGGATGACAGCTGGGATCCCGCTGCCACGGTGCCGCTAAAGACAGGTAGCTACATGTTCCATCCGGCGGGAGGCGTTCATTATGATGGATCCGCAGGTACGGAAGGTGCGATTGTGCAGATCGTTGGCATGGGTCCCAGCAAGACGACCTTTCTGTATCCGAAGGAGGGCGACTTTGGCAAGCCGAGGAAGTTGAACTGATGAAGAAACTGCTTATCGGGTGGGTCTCGCTGACATTCTGCCTGCCAGCGTTTGCTGATTGGGTGCCTTATCAGCGTAATGCCAATAATGAAGAGCTCTACGATAACCAGTTCCTCAGCCGTCAAGGCGGCGTGGTCAAGCTATGGACCCTGACAGAGTACACCGAACCGATTACTAGCCTGGAAGGTCAAGAATTACTGTCCGAAAAATTTTTGACCGCGATAGATTGCGCTGCGCGAAAGATCGGTTCGGAAAAAGTGATGAAATATGCCGGGCGGCGCGCTGAGGGTAAGCTGATCAGCACGATGGATACCATGCTGCGGATGACATCGGTGCGTAAGGGTAGCTCTGACGAGGTTTTAATCGACCGCGTGTGCCAGTGAAGGCCGGCCGTTGTGCTGAACAGGGTACGAGCTTTGGAAGGCTCTCCGGCACGTCATCGAAATGGGTATCACCATGGGGCGCAAGTGATATCAATGGTGGATGCCAGCACTTCGCCGCTGCGTATGGTCCCGCCGACAGGAATCGAACCTGTATCTAGCGCTTAGGAGGCACTCGTTCTATCCATTGAACTACGGCGAGACGTGCTCGTAACTGTTGGCTACGCTGCAGGCCAGAGATTATAGCGTAGACACTCTGCGCGCCTCGCAGGCTCTTGGTCCACTGGTACCGCTACAATAGATTCGTTGCGCTCACGGATCCCCATAGCCGCGCCTGTCGGTGTGTTGTTTTTTCAGACCAGTCTCATGTCCGTCATCTCTCTCAATAATGCTCAGCTCGCCTACGGTCACGTAGCGTTGCTCGACCACGCCGAGTTCTCGCTGGAAGCAGGAGAGCGGGTCGGCCTCATCGGGCGTAACGGTACTGGCAAGTCGTCTTTGCTGAAAGTGATTGCAGGGTCAGCCAAACTCGACGACGGACTGCTGACGCTGCAACAAGGCTTGCGTATCGCGTATGTCGAGCAAGAGCCTGTGTTCCAACCTGATATCACGGTCTTTGCTGCAGTGGCGGAGGGGCTTTCAGACGTTCGCGACTTGATCAGTGAATACGATCAAGTTACTAACAGGTTAGGGTCGACTAATGATGCCGAACTGCTGGAGCGGATGCAGCACCTGCAGTCGCGTATCGATGTGGTTGACGGGTGGAACCTCGATAACCGAGTCGCGACGACACTGCAAAGGCTGGGTTTAGATCGCGAGCGTCCGATGAGCGCCCTCTCAGGCGGCATGAAAAAACGCGTGGCGCTGGCACGAGCGCTGGTTCGCTCGCCTGATGTACTGATACTCGATGAGCCGACTAACCATCTCGATTTGATGTCCATCTTGTGGCTGGAGAATCTGCTGCGCGAATTCCGAGGCAGCCTGCTCTTCATTACGCATGACCGGCGTTTTCTCGACCATGTCGCCACACGTATCGTCGAGCTGGATCGTGGCAAGCTGCAGTCTTATCTCGGTAATTTTTCCACGTATCAGGTGCGCAAGGCAGAACAGCTGGCGGTGGAAGAAATCGAGCACGCGAAATTCGACAAGCTGCTCGCGCAGGAAGAGGTATGGATTCGCAAGGGTATTGAGGCGCGCCGCACCCGTAATGAGGGGCGTGTTCGAAGATTGGAAACCTTGCGGGTAGAGCGTGCCCGGCGCCGCGATCAGCAAGGACAGGTGAAGATGGAGCTCGCCTCGGGTGAGCGCTCAGGAAAGATCGTCGCCGAGCTGACCGATGTCGATAAATCTTATGACGGCAAAGCCGTGGTCAGGCGATTCAGTGCAATTGTTCAGCGTGGTGACAAGATTGGTCTGATCGGCGTAAATGGCGCTGGCAAGACAACCTTATTACGCTTGATACTGGGCGAAGAAAAACCTGACGCTGGGGTGGTGCGCCAGGGCAGCCGTATTCAGGTGGCTTATTTCGACCAGATGCGAGAGCAGCTGGATGAAGATGCGAGCTTGGCAGATACGATTTCACCGGGTAGTGACTGGGTGGAGATCAATGGGCAGCGCAAGCATGTGATGACCTATCTCGGTGATTTCCTGTTTCCACCGGAACGCGCGCGTTCGCCAGTCAAGACCTTGTCCGGTGGTGAGCGAAACAGGCTGCTGCTGGCGCGCTTGTTTGCCAAGCCGGCGAACGTACTAGTGCTGGACGAACCGACCAATGATCTGGATATCGATACGCTCGAGCTACTGGAGCAATTGCTTGAAGATTATGAAGGCACAGTTTTTCTGGTGAGTCATGACCGCACCTTTCTCGACAACGTTGCCACGCAGGTCTTGGTTGCTGAGGGCGACGGCCTATGGAAAGAGTATATCGGCGGGTATGAAGACTGGGAGCGCGTGAGAAAGCCTCAGGCCGAGATGATACCGAAAGAAACGAAAGACCCGAAAGATCCGGTCAAGCTCTCGGCGGTGACGGCGACTGTCAAAGCCAAAGAGCAAACCAGCGAAGTTACGACGAGCAAACCGAAAAAACTCAGCTTCAAGGAGCAGCGTGAGCTCGAGCAACTTCCAGCACAAATCGCCGATCTCGAAGCGGAGCAGGCGAGCATCTCCGAGCGGCTCGCTGACCCTGAGCTGTATCGAAGACAACCCGAGGACGTGCAAAAACTGAACCAGCGCTTTGCCGAGATTGATCAGTTGCTGATGGAAAGTCTGGAGCGCTGGGAGGCGATTGAGTCGCGTGTACGCAGCGTGTGAGCCATCGCTGGCAATCGGTTACAAGCCGTAATCACGCAGTAAGCATTATTCGATTCAATTGAGCTTGCGCGTAGCCGCCCTGAGTCCGGGCAAGCGCTTGCGCAACAGATCGGCATCCGAGGCTTGTGGACACTCCGCCAGATAAGCTTCGATGTCCGACAGTGCTGCCTGTGGACAATCGAGATTCGCATACGCTAGCCCGCGATCGCGTCGCTCGATGATTTCGTCGGGAAGCAAAATCACTAATCTTTGCTGAACATTCAAAAATTGCCGCCAGTGCGGATGTTCAGCGAACAAGGCTTTGAGATTGCGTAGCATCCTGATCAAGATGGTGCGCGGTGTTGCGTCGGCCAGGTAGCTCGACAGCGGTGGATCGTTCGGGCTGCGTCCGTTCAGGAAATAGGGTTCGAGTCTTTCTTCGAGTTCTTCGCGTGAGAGGCTGGTGCCATTGAATGGATCAAGAATGATGTCGCCACTTTTTACCGATAACTTCATCAGAAAATGGCCGGGGAAGGAGATACCCTTAACATCAAGCCCGATCTGGCCCGCGAGCTCCATATAGATCACGGCCAGCGAGATCGGAATGCCGCGTCGGGTAGACAGCACTTTGTGCAGGTAGCTATTGTCGGGATTGTAGTAATCATTCAGATTACCTGCGAAGCCCAGCTCTTGGTAGAAAAAATTATTCAGTAGCCGAAGCTTGGGTATTTGAGCGATATCAGCGGGCATGCGACGCTTGAGGCGCGCAGCGAATTTGTCGATCTCAAGGGCGCAGTGACTCATGTCCATGGCAGGATCATCATCCTGCGCAATGCTAAGGGCCGCCTCGAAAAGTGGTATCTGTTCCTCGTCTTGCACTAGCGAGGTGAAATAGTCGAGCGGCTTGAGCATGGTGTATTGGGCCATTGGCAGATCGCTTCAGTTCGACTCTCGTTTGAAATCCGCAAAGCGGAAACCCATCGCAAGCAGGGCGGCAAAGTAGGATGCAGCGCAGGCCACCACAATGAGCGACAAGGCCAGTATGCGCGTCCAGGGCGTTCCGCGCAGCGCGATCCAATCAAACTGAGCACCTAGCCACAACCCAATACCTGCCAACAGACACAGCGCGCCGCTCAGTTGCACGAAGAAGCGCGGCCAGCCTGGCTCGGGGTGGTAAATGCCATTTTTTCTCAACAAGATGAACAGCAGACCTGCGTTGACGGTAGCTCCTAGTCCGATGGATAGTGCTAGACCGGCATGAGCGATCCAGGGCACGAACGCCAGATTCATCAGCTGGGTGGCAACCAGCACGCCAACGCCAATCTTGACTGGCGTTCGGATATCCTGCTTTGCGTAAAACCCTGGCGCCAGGATTTTTATCATGATCAATCCCATTAATCCTATGCCATAAGCGATCAGGGCCTGTGCAGTCATATGGACTGATACGGCATCGAACCGGCCATAGTGGAATAGCGTGCTGGTGATGGGGATCGCTAGCACGATCAGTGCCACTGCGGCCGGCATCGCCAGAAGAAAGGTCATCCGCAGTCCCCAATCCAGTAACGACGAATACTCGCGCTGGTCGCCACTGGCGTGAGCCTTCGACAGGTTGGGCAGCAGAATAGTGCCTAGCGCAACGCCCAGCAGGCCGGTGGGCAATTCCATCAGACGATCTGCATACGAGAGCCAGGACACGCTGCCATCGGCGAGATGAGAGGCAATATTGGTATTGATGATCAAACTGATCTGCGCTGCGGAAACAGCAAACGTCGCGGGCAGCATTTGCTTGAGCACGCGCCGCACTCCCTCATCCGAGAGCGCAATGAGAGGATTCATGCTTACGCGTGGCAGCATGCCGATCTTGCGCAATGCCGGCAACTGGAATGCCAGCTGCAGCACACCGCCGATGAACACGGCGATGGCCAGCGCATACACTGGCTGAGACATCAGCGGCGCAAGCAGCAGCGCGGCGGCGATGAACGACAGGTTCAGTAGCACCGGAGTGAAAGCGGGTACGCGGAATTCACGCCAAGTATTGAGGATGCCGCCGGCCAATGCGACCAGTGACATGAAAAGAATGTAGGGGAACATGATGCGTGTCATCGCGACCGACAGCGACATGGCTTGCGCATTCGATGAGAACCCGCTGGCCATCAGCAGCACCAGTGCCGGCGCCGCCACCACACCGATGACCGAGGTAACCAACAGCGCCCAGAACATCACCGTGGCAACATGATCCGTCAGAACGCGTGTTGCCCGACTGCCCCGCTGGCTCTTGTATTCCGCCAATATCGGAACAAAGGCCTGAGAGAAGGCGCCCTCGGCAAACAGGCGGCGGAGCAGGTTCGGAATGCGGAAGGCGACGAAGAATGCGTCAGTGTAGACCGAGGCACCGAAGGTCCGGGCAATGAGGAACTCGCGTATCAGTCCGGTGACGCGTGACAGCATCGTCAGGCCAGACACGGTGGCTAGCGTTTTGTGCAAGTTCATGGCGAGCCATTATAGCGGCAGCCCCGACAAGGAATTTTTGCGCAGTTCCCGATCTGATAATGCGCCGAGATCTCTGTATCCCGGTCGGGCCCCTGTGTCGGCAGGTTTGCTGGACCGACAAAAAACCGATATAATCCGCGTTTTTCGAATTTCCGCCCGGGGACCGACCTCGAGCACCCAGACAGGAAGAAGAAGTCATGGCAAATACCGCACAGGCACGCAAGCGCGCCCGACAGGCCGTCAAGCTGAATGCGCACAACTCCAGCCAGCGCTCGACACTGCGCACGGCGATCAAGGCTGTTCGCAAGGCGATTTTGGCCGGCGATAAGGCGGCGGCGGCTCAGGTGTTCCAGTCATCGGTGTCGGTTATCGACCGCATCGCTGACAAGAAAATCATCCACAAAAACAAAGCTGCCCGTCACAAGAGCCGCTTGTCCGCGGCGATCAAGGCGCTGGCCTGATCACCGCCCGGCTCAGCCGGGCAGTTGTGCAGATCACACGAAACCCGTACGGCTTGCGCCGGACTGGTTTTT
>JBEDGK010000220.1:0-5776 GCA_041174665.1 Pseudomonadota bacterium | reverse complement strand
CGATCACGACGGACATCTGGTAATCAACACCACAGGCAATCCGGCGCTGGCGACTGCCGGCACCGGTGATGTGCTTTCAGGACTGTGCGGCGCGTTGCTGGCTCAGCACTGGCCGGTGTGGGAGGCTGCGCTGGCTGCCGTGTGGCTGCACGGTGCCGCAGCAGACAAGATGGTCAGCGAAGGTACAGGCCCGCGAGGACTCACCGCGGGCGAGCTGATGCCCAACATACGTGCATTGCTGAATCAGCTCGATAGCGGTTGAGCGCTGTCTGCGACAAGCCGGCCCGCCGAGATGGTCAGCGTCCGTTCGCAACGCGCGGCAATCGACGGGTCATGTGTGACCAGCACCAGTGTCGATCCTTGCTCGCGGTTGAGCGTGAACATCAGCTCGATCACCGACTCGCCAGTGGCTGCGTCAAGGCTGCCGGTAGGCTCATCGGCCAGGAGTAGTGGCGGATCGGTCACGAAGGCACGGGCCAGCGCGACACGCTGCTGCTCACCACCAGATAAAAATTTCGGATAGTGCCGCAATCTCTGCGCCAGCCCGACACGGGCCAGCATCTGCTCTGCTTTCTGGCGCGCGTGCGGATCGGCGCGCAGTTCGAGTGGCAGCATCACGTTTTCCAGCGCGGTCAGGTGAGAGAGCAACTGAAATGACTGGAAAACGAATCCCAGTTGCGACTTGCGAAGTGCCGCGCGCCCATCTTCATCGAGCGCGTACAGATCTGCACCATTGATCAATACTTTGCCAGATGAGGGCAAATCCAGCCCGGCCAGCAAGCCGAGGAGCGTCGATTTGCCCGAGCCCGACGCACCGATCAGCGCGACCGTCGAACCAGACCGCACGGTAAAATGGACATCATCAAGTATCGTCAGTTCGCCACTGGCATCGGCGACTCGCTTGGTGAGTCCGGTCACATCGATCAACGGCGGCGGCAGGGAGTTTTCGGGCATGCAGGATCAATCAGAAGAGGGACTGCGTTCAACAGAGCGTGCATTCAGAATCGCCGGCTTTAGCGCATTCAACACCGTTCGCGCCATTCGCCGATTTTGCGCGTTGTTCTGTCGCTCGGCACGTGCGCTGATGCTGGCAGCCCTGCTGGGTCCCGGGCTGCTTGCATCTAGCAGCGCGCATTCTGCAACAAAAAACGTGCTCGTGCTCGGCGACAGCCTGTCAGCAGAGTATGGGCTGCCGCGCGGAACTGGCTGGGTCAGCCTGCTAGATAAACAACTCAGAGCGGAAAAGATTTCATTTGGCGTGGTCAATGCCAGTATCAGCGGCGAGACAACCGCCGGCGGCAAGACTCGGCTACCCGCTTTGCTGGAACAGCACAAGCCGGCGATCGTTATCCTTGAGCTGGGGGGCAATGATGGCTTGAGAGGCTTGTCTCTGGCTGCCACGCAATCCAATCTGCGTGAGATGATCACGGCGTCGACTGCCAGCGGCGCCAGAGTACTCCTGGTTGGCATGCGCCTGCCACCCAACTACGGCGTCGATTACAGCAAACGCTTTGCCGCCATGTACCAGGGACTGGGGCGAGAAAAATCCGTCAAGCTGGTGCCTTTCATGCTGGAAGGACTGGAAGATACCGAGCAGTATTTCCAACCGGATCGGATTCATCCCAACCAGAAAGCGCAACCCATCATGCTCGACAATATCTGGCCGGCACTGCGCACTTTGCTCAAATAAAAAACAAACAGATACGCCCCTCTGACTGCCTGATGAAATATCCCGTCCTGCTCTCTGCCGGCGAGGCGCTGTCCGACATGGCAGCATTCGATACGGTCATCGATGTGCGTTCCGAGTCCGAGTTCGCGCTCGATCACGTTCCCGGCGCAATCAATTGCCCGGTGCTGCATGATGATGAACGCGTGAAGGTCGGCACGCTGTACAAGCAGGACAGTCCGTTCAAGGCAAAGAAAATCGGCGCAGCCATTGTCGCGCGTAATATTGCATCGCACCTCGAGTCGCGTTTTTCCGATCACCCTAAAAGCTGGCGACCGCTGGTCTATTGCTGGCGGGGCGGCAATCGCAGCGGCGCGATGGCGCATATTCTGGCCAAGATCGGCTGGCCGGCAGTACAGCTCGAAGGCGGCTACAAGGCCTACCGCCAGCACATGGTCACTCAAATCGACGAGATGGCTGGGCGCTATCGTTTTCAGGTCGTGTGTGGCACCACGGGAAGCGGCAAGAGCCGTTTGCTGGGAACGCTCGCGGCGATGGGTGCCCAGGTACTGGATCTAGAAAAGCTCGCGGCCCACCGAGGTTCTCTCCTCGGCGGCCTTCCGGGCGAGCCCCAGCCCACGCAAAAAATGTTCGAGAGCCAGATCTGGCAGACGCTTCGCCAGTTCAATCAGGAGCGATGGGTCTACGTGGAATCGGAGAGCAAGAAGATCGGCAATCTGCGCGTACCCGAAAAACTGATGGAATCGATGCGGGCATCAGCCTGCATACGGATCAACATCAGCGATGCGAATCGCGTTCAACTACTGATCGAGGATTATCCTCATCTGGCGACCGACATGGCACAGCTGATGTCGCAACTAGAGCACCTGACGCCTCTGCACGGCCGACAGAAAATCGATGCATGGCGCGCGCTGGCGGAATTGGGGGACATATCGGCTCTGGTGGAAGCGCTGCTGACGCAGCATTACGATCCCGCCTATCTGAAATCGATCAACCGCAATTTCAGCGGCTACCATAACGCACGCGCGGTCAACTTGCAGGATATCTCTGCTGATGCTTTTGGCTCGGCGGCCGCGACACTACTCAGCGGCGTCATGTGAGATAAGCGGCACTCTAAACGCTCGAGCATCTTGCCGAAAACTTCAGAAAGATGCTACCGAAGTGATCCGATCTGAACTTTACTTGATGGGTGTCTGTTGCGGCTTGGCAGCGGGTACTGGTGCAAGGATCTCTGCTTTCGCACGCTTCTTGACCACGCCAAGATAGGCAGCCATCTCCTGCGCGGCAACGAATTCATTCACCTGCTGCTGCTCGGCCTTCATCGCGGCCTCATCGCCCGCTTCTTCAGTCACCTTGCTGATCTTGAAGATGCGGTAGCCCATACCACCGAGATCCACGCCGACATAGGCAGGCAACTTGGCTGGGTTGGCTTTCATGATCGCAGTCAACGCAGGAGGTGGCAGCCCTCCCGCGCTGTTTCGCGATACCGGCTTGGACGCACCGAAATCGGCGCTACCACCGTTCCTGAGCTCGGCCAATTTGGCTTCGCCAGCGGCGATCGCGAGTTTCTCTGCCTCGATCGCGATGACGGTCTCCTCGACCTGTTTTCTTACCTGCTCCAGCGGAATGCGTGTGACGGGTTTGTAGTCGACCACATGTCCGGCAATCAAAAAGCGCGGACTGACTTCGATCGCTTCGGTATTACGCTTTGATTTCGTCGATTCGTCAGAGAACAGCGCACTCAGGAATTTGGCCTGGTTGAAGGCTGCGGTCTTTGGCAATGACGGGTTGGGCTTGCGGGTCAGGCCGCTGATGGTCTCGATCCTGAGACCCAGCTTGTCAGCAACCGGCTTGAGGCTATCCGATTGCTCATACACCATGTTGGTGAAGATCTCAGCCATTTCCGCGTACTTCTTCCCGGCTTGCTGGCGGCGCAGGTCATCGGCGATATTGGCCCTTACTTCCGTCAGGGGACGGACGGTTGCCGGTTTGATCGCCGTGACACGGATGATGTGAAATCCGAAGTCTGACTGCACCACGCTGCTGATCTCGCCTTCTTTCAGCGCGTAGGCCGCATCCTCAAAGGGCTTGACCATCATGCCCTTGCCGAAGAAATCCAGATCGCCGCCGCGCTCGGCAGATCCGGGATCCTGCGAGTTCTCTTTCGCCAGTTTGGCAAAGTCGTTCGGATTCTTGCGCAACTGCTCGAGCAGTTTTTCTGCCTTCGCTTTGGCAGCTGCCTTGTCGGCCGCCGCAGCTTCACGGCCTGAACTAATTAGAATGTGGCTCGCGCGGCGCTGCTCATCCGTGCGGTAGCGCGCGAGATTCTGTTCGTAATACGTCTTGATATCAACGTCGGTGATCTCGATACGCGACTCGACGATATCGGGATTGAGCACAACGACCTCTGCCTTGATCGTCTCGGGCTGTTCGTATTGTGAAGGATGCTTGTTGTAGTGCTCCTCGACCATCGCGTCCGTTGGCTTGACCTGGGAACGGAAAGACTGCGGCGGGAAAGACAGTTCCTGTACCTCGCGGACCTGCTGGTTCAGTGCAGAGATACGCGCTGAGACAGATTTCGGAGAGAATGCCGTGCCCTGCACGACGGCATTGATCTGCTGCACGGCCATGTCATGCCGAAGGCCTGCCTCGAACTTCTCGGGCGTCAAGCCCTGCGCTGCGAGGAGCTGCTGGTAACGCTCCTTGTTGAATTGTCCGTCCGGATCTCTCAGACCGGGAATCTCGAGAATGGTCTTGCGCAGCGTGTCGTTTGATACCGTCAGATGGTTGTCCATCACATGCGCTGACAACGCTTTTTGCGCGACCAGATTTTCGAGCACACCCTGACGCGCCTCTGGATTGTCGAGCATCGCCGGATTGAACTGCTCACCGAACACTTGCTTGAAGCGTTCAACCTGACGCGCCTGTGCCGCCTCCCATTCGCGCTGAGTGATGCTCTGACCAGCGACTTTGGCGACTGGAGGCTCGCTGCTGTCCATGCGCAGATAGCTCTCGATGCCAAAGAAGGCAAACGAAGGGAGAATGATCAGAAGCAGCAGGAACTGCATCAGACGCTGATGGTTACGGATGAATTCAAGCATGTGCAAGTACTCTGTGAAGTCTCTGACCGATCGCTGATACGCAACCGGCACTCGTTCTAATGGACTGCCCTCGGACTACTCTGTCGGACTGCATATGAAAAAAGGCGAACACAGGGTTCGCCTTTTTGGTTTTGGCGGAGTGGACGGGACTCGAACCCGCGACCCCCGGCGTGACAGGCCGGTATTCTAACCGACTGAACTACCACTCCAATACTACGTGCACTGCTTCGTGGCTGCTTGGTGGGTGCTGAGAGGCTCGAACTCCCGACCTACGCCTTGTAAGGGCGCCGCTCTACCAACTGAGCTAAGCACCCCTGAAACTCCGCTTGCATTGATCGCTCGTTTCGACTTAGTCAGCCAAGTCCGACGTTGTCACGACGTCGGAAAAACCGCTAGTTTAGCGCATCTTTCAAAGCTTTGCCAGGCTTAAATTTCGGTACCTTGGATGCATTGATCTTGATCTCCTCTCCGGTGCGCGGGTTGCGGCCCGTGCGAGCAGCGCGGGCGGTGACGGCAAAGGTCCCGAAACCAGCCAGGGTCACTGAACCATCATGCTTCAGTGTAGAGGTTATCGATTCAATTACGGCTTCCAGCGCGCGGCTGGCAGAAGCCTTGGAGATGTCCGCCGCTTTGGCGATTTCATCTATCAGTTCAGTTTTGTTCACTGACTCCCCCTGGGACGTGTTGTTGAATTTGTTCCCGCTGTCGGAACGCTTGCACTATGCGACAGCACGATGTGCAGAGTTATCTGCACTGAATATTAGACTCGTCGCCACCCGTTAGTGTCAAGAAATTTACCCGATAACACCATCCAAAAAAGATGAATTTCCGACCTAACAAACCTTACAAAACAAACTAGAAATGTCTGTCATTATCTGAAACATCTGGTTTGCAATGACAAAACGCTGCTAACTCGTTGATTACGCAAGTCTTGCGCATCGTATCGCCGATTTTGCTCGTGCACAGCACAAAAAGTCTTGTCGAAAGA
>JBEDGK010000219.1:0-7954 GCA_041174665.1 Pseudomonadota bacterium | reverse complement strand
TTTTCGGATTGACGCCGGCGACGAAGCAGTTCTTGCCGTTCGCATAGTCGCGGCACATGCGGGTATGGAACTGCCCGGTCTTGCCGGTAATCCCCTGGGTGATGACCTTGGTGTCTTTGTTGATCAGAATAGACATGTGAATTCCTTGGCGATTATTTTCCGTCGGCGGCAGCGACAACTTTTTGCGCAGCCTCTTCCATGGTGTCGGCAGAGATGATGGGCAGGCCGGAATCGGCGAGCATTTTCTTGCCGATGTCTTCGTTGGTTCCCTTCATGCGCACGACCAGCGGCACTTGCAGTGACACCGCGCGAGAGGCGGTGATCACGCCCTCGGCAATCACGTCGCAGCGCATGATGCCGCCAAAAATATTCACCAGTATCGCCTTCAGATGCGGGTTCTTCAGCATGATCTTGAAGGCCTCGGTGACCTTCTCTGCCGTGGCACCACCACCGACGTCGAGGAAATTTGCTGGTTCGCCGTCAAACAGTTTGATGGTGTCCATCGTGGCCATCGCCAGACCGGCGCCGTTCACCAGGCAGCCGATGTTGCCATCGAGCGAGATATAGGCGAGATCGAATTTGGAAGCTTCGACTTCGGCCGGATCTTCCTCATCCAGATCGCGATACGCGATGATCTCGGGGTGACGGAACAAGGCATTGGAATCGAAATTGAATTTCGCATCGAGTGCGATCACCTTGCCATCACCGGTCAATATCAGCGGATTGATCTCGGCCAGTGAGGCGTCGGTTTCCCAGTAAGCCTGGTACAAACCCTGCAGCAGGGTGCGCGCGGCGGGAATGGAAGCAGCAGGAACGCCGATCTTGGCGGCGATATCGTCGGCTTCTTTGTCTTTCAGGCCGGTGGACGGATCGATCTCGACCTTGTGAATCAGTTCGGGGTGCTTCTCGGCGACTTCTTCGATATCCATGCCGCCCTCGGATGAAGCCATCAGCACCACACGCTGCGAAATGCGGTCAGTGACCATGGATACGTAGAGTTCTTTTTTGATGTCCGCGCCTTCTTCGATCAGCAGGCGACGAACTTTCTGGCCTTCGGGACCAGTCTGGTGGGTAATCAGTTGCATGCCCATGATCTGGTTCGCGTATTCACGCACCTGATCGATCGACTTGGCGACTTTCACGCCACCACCCTTGCCGCGGCCTCCGGCGTGAATCTGTGCCTTCACCACCCATACGGGTCCGCCGAGGGTTTCGGCAGCTTTGATCGCCTCATCGACGCTCATGCAGGGTATGCCTCGAGGCACAGTAACACCGTATTTCTTCAGGATTTCTTTTCCCTGGTATTCATGGATTTTCATGCGGACTTCCCTTTGGTCACAATGGGTAGGATGGGTAGGAGTGATCGGTTGATGTCAATTCAATCGTGCTGCAGGTATTTTTCAAAACTTTTTTTACTGCAATCAGATTCCCGGCTTGAGGAACCAGCGCGGGTAGTATTTTTCTACCGCTGGCCCATCACGGCGCAATGCGTGGCAGCGGTCAATCTGAAATGGCGGGTGAGCGCTATTGTCATCGCTCGTGCCGTCGCGCGTTGGCATCACATCGCCGGCAAACGCCTGAATGGCGGCAGTCGGCAGCACGCCGGCCAGTTCCGTCAGATGGGTGCAACCCTCAATGCCCGACAAACGGTCTTTCAATTCGCGGCGGAAGCTGCGCAGCAGGTTCAGTCCAATGAGCTTCTTGTACGCCGGACCAATCGTATTGCAGTGTCCCGGATAGGGCACGGCGTCTGACACGGCCTCCGCATCAACGATCGTCAGTTGGGTATCGATAGTGATCCTGAGCCAGAGATCATGGATCGGCGTGCCGGCAGGTCTGGCGCCAGAGGCGAGGTCTGCAACACGGGTTTTGGTATCGGTGATACGCGTGTCAATGTCCCACAAACCGTCTTCGCGCTGGAAGGCTTGTGCCTCGATGCTGCGAGTGTGGCGCAGCGCACGAGAGTAGGTCGGGACGGACAAAGGCATAGATCTGATGGCGCGCTGACGCAAGGACGATGCGCGGAGTCAGGAATTGTGCAGCCTGTCGCAGCTTCTACGACTGGTGCCGCTCATGCGGCGCTGCAAAGCTGCCGAAGTTTAGCATACGGCCACCGCCGTGAACCCGGCTACACAGAGATTCGCGCCTGGATGCGCACGGCAGTTTGCGAAGGAATGCGGCTAAATCAATCTTGTCCGATCTCGCCTCGACCGATCCGTTTCATCGTTGACCGGATCGCACTCGTAGAGAAGCCTCGTTGTTGCAGGAAACGCATTTGCTTTGCTCTGGCCTCGGCAGAATCCGGCGGCATGCCGAATTTTTTTTCCCATGCCTGCCATGCACGCTCTTCTTCATCGTCGCGTAGAGACGCGCGCATCGATGACACGGTAGCCTCATCGAGACCATGACTCTGCAGTTCCGAGAGGATGCGGGAATTACCGAATCGAGAAGCGCGACGATGCACCAGAGATTCGGCAAAGCGGGTTTCGGAAAGGAATTTCTGCGCCTCTAGCCAGTCGAGCAGCGCATTGACATCGTCGTCTTCGCTTGCATGACGCTGGAGTTTGCGTCCGAGCTCAAGACGACTATGCTCGCGCGCGGCAAGATAGCGCAGCGCGCGAGCCTTCAGGCTGGGTTTGGGAGCAGGCACGGAGCCTGGCTTACTCTTCCTTCAGCTCGGCCGTGGCGCGTGATTTCTTCGGTGTCGGCGCCTCGGTCTCTGCTATGGGAGCGGTGGGGGCGGTCGCTCCCGGGGGTAGTTGTGGCACACCGAGATGAGCGCGGACCTTGTTCTCGATCTCGCGCGCCAGCTCAGGACGCTCTCTCAAGTATTGACGTGAGTTGTCCTTGCCCTGACCGATGCGCTCGCCGTTATAGCTATACCAGGCACCGGATTTCTCGACGATCTTGGCCTCGACGCCAAGGTCGATGATCTCGCCCTCACGCGAAACGCCCTCTCCGTAGAGGATATCGAAGTGCGCTTCTTTGAAAGGAGGCGCGACCTTGTTCTTGACGACCTTGATCTTGGTCTCGTTGCCGATCACTTCGTCAGCCGACTTGATCGAGCCGGTGCGTCGGATGTCCATCCGGACGGAAGCGTAGAACTTCAGCGCATTGCCGCCAGTGGTGGTTTCCGGATTGCCGAACATGACGCCGATCTTCATTCGGATCTGGTTGATGAAGATCACCATGGTATTGGTGCGGTTGATGGAGCCGGTCAGCTTACGCAGTGCCTGCGACATCAGTCGTGCCTGCAAACCGGGCAGCGAGTCGCCCATATCGCCCTCGATCTCGGCGCGCGGCGTCAGCGCAGCGACGGAGTCGATTACGATCAGGTCAACCGCGCCGGAACGAACCAGGGCATCCGTGATTTCCAATGCCTGCTCACCTGTGTCTGGCTGGGAAATCAGCAGATCATGCAAATTGACGCCCAGTTTTTGTGCGTACACGGTGTCGAGCGCATGCTCGGCATCGATGAATGCGCAGGTGCCGCCCAGTTTTTGCATCTCGGCGATCACTTGCAGTGTCATCGTGGTCTTGCCAGAGGATTCGGGACCGTAGATCTCGATCACCCGGCCGCGCGGCAGGCCGCCGACGCCGAGCGCCACGTCCAGACCCAGCGAACCGGTGGAAACTACCTGCACTTCTTCGGCGACCGCGCCATCGGCCATGCGCATCACCGAGCCCTTGCCGAATTGCTTTTCAATTTGCGCCAGCGCTGCTGACAGTGCCTTGCCCTTTTCGGAATTCGCCAGTTTTTTGTCGTCCATGGGTTTCTCTCGGTGCGGTGGTGGGGGAATCAGGCCGTTTGCATGGCCAGCCTTGCTGTGAACAGTACTGTATAAAAAAACAGTGGATGATGCAAGTGTATTTTTTACGTTCAAATAGTGTTTTTTAGAAAACTTTCCGGAGAATCGCCCCAAAAATGCTTGGTTGCTGGCAATCTTCAAACCCAATAGACTTGTTATGGCCAAGGCGGGCATGCGCGCCGCTTAATCATGCTGCTCTCCCGCCCCGCGCAGGCGCCCGAACCACTCAAACAACTCAGAAGACGCATGCGTATCCTGCTTGCTGAAGATGACAGCGTGCTGGCCGATGGCCTGACACGATCGTTGCGCCAGTCGGGCTATGTGACCGATTGCGTCGGCGATGGACTGGCCGCTGACAGCGCGTTGTCCACTCAGGATTTCGACCTGCTGATCCTCGATCTCGATCTACCCAAGCTTTCGGGGCTGGAGCTCTTGCGACGCTTGCGCGCGCGCGACTCGAGGGTGCCGGTACTGATCCTCACCGCTGGCGACTCAGTCGAGCAACGGGTGAAGGGGCTGGATCTGGGCGCGGATGATTTCATGGCAAAGCCGTTTGCCCTGTCGGAGCTGGAAGCGAGGGTTCGCGCGCTGACGCGGCGCGGCGCGGGCGGTGGGCCGACGGTTATCAAGCACGGACCGCTGAGCTTTGATCAGGTAGGACGGATCGCTTACATGAACGATCACATGATCGATCTGTCTGCTCGTGAACTGGGGCTCTTGGAGGTACTGCTCAAGCGCAGTGGACGGCTGGTGTCCAAGGAACAGCTGGTGGATCACCTCTGCGAGTGGGGCGAAGAAGTCAGCAACAACGCGATCGAAGTGTATGTCCACCGGCTGCGCAAGAAAATCGAAAGCGGCGGCGTGCGCATCGCTACGGTGCGCGGACTGGGGTATTGTCTGGAGAAATTCGCCGCCACCGCCCCCGCCGCAGACACCGGCGCTGCCTGATAGCCGCCGTGCGGAAAGATAGCCAACCGGCACACCCCTCCTCTGGCGAGACCGGTATTTCGCACCGGAGCAGCCAGCGCTCCCTGTTTGGCGACATTCTCGACTGGATGCTGATGCCGCTGCTGTTGCTGTGGCCAATCAGCATTGCCGTTACCTACGTCGCTGCGACATCAATCGCTAACGAGCCCTTCGATCGATCGCTTGAGGACCGCGTCACGGTGCTCGGTCAGCAGGTCAGAGAGGTGAATGGCGTGCTGAGCGTGGATCTTCCCTTACCGGCGCGCGACATGCTGCGTGCTGATGATATCGACAATGTGTATTTCCAGGTCAGCGGCCCGCGACGCGAATTGATTGCTGGCGACGCTGACATGCCGCTGCCGACCGAGGAAGACATGAAGGTACCTTGGTCGGTGATGACACGCGATGCGCTGCTGCGCAACACAGAAGTACGCGTCGCCTACCTCTACGTCAATCTCCAGCCGCTGCGCAGCCCAAACGCCGGCAATGACCAAAACCGGTTGGTACTGGTCCAAGTCGCGGAGACACTGGAGAAGCGCCGCGCGCTCGCCAACCAAATCATCAAGGGAGTCATCCTGCCGGAGTTCATCATTCTCCCGGTGGCGCTGACGCTGCTGTGGTTTGCATTGACGCGCGGGCTGTCGCCGCTGACCACGCTGCAGGAGCGCATACGCTCCCGGCGACCGGATGATCTCTCGCCGATCGACTCCAGTGGCGTGCCGGAAGAGATATCGCCACTGGTGCGCTCTTTGAATGACATGCTCGCGCGCCTGTCACAAAGCATACAACTGCAAAAGCGCTTTATTGCGGACGCGGCCCACCAAATGAAGACGCCGCTGGCAGGCATGCGAATGCAATCAGAACTGGCGATGCGCCAATCAGATCGGCAGGAAATACAACAATCGCTGGAACAACTGTCGAAAAGCTCACAATCTGCCACTCGCATGATCAATCAACTGCTGGCGCTGGCGCGGGCAGAGAATCCCTCCGCACAAGCTATGCCCTTTGAAAGCGTGGACCTGAGAGCGCTGGCACGCGAGACCGTGCAGGAGTGGGTTCAGGCAGCAATGGCGCAGCGCATTGATCTAGGCTTTGAGGCCGAAGAGCAAGCGCCGGTGGTACGCGGAAACCCGACCATGTTGCGCGAGATGCTGAATAACCTGATCGACAACGCGCTTCGCTATTCGAGAGCGCATGGACATGTGACGGTTCGGGTGCGCAGCAGGGCGAACATGTATGCAGTCATCGAGGTCGAAGACGACGGTCCTGGCATCCCCGCGCCAGAACGCACCCCTGTGTTTGACCGTTTCTACCGCATACTTGGCAGCGAAACCGAGGGCAGCGGCCTCGGTCTTGCCATCGTCAAAGAGATTGTCACTTACCACTCGGCCGACATACGAATCGACGACAACCCGAACGGCAAAGGCTGCCTGTTCAGGATCAGCATCCCTCTGCTCTCCACTCTCTGACAACGAGAGTCACAGGCCGATGGACACACCTTTCACGGACACACGCTCTGCCAGCGCGGCGAGACGTCGGTATTGGTCCCGAGTACGCGCTCTGACGATCGGGCTACTGTGCCTGTGGTTTACCGTCAATCTTGGCGTCATCTTTTTCGCGCGCGAGCTCGCCAGTCTGACCCTCGGCGGCTGGCCCATACCCTTCTACATGGCTGCTCAGGGCACGACCCTGATCTATCTGCTGATCATTGGCATCTACACGCGCTCGGTAAATCGAATGGAAAGCGAAGTGTCAGCGACCGAAAACAAGAAAGATGGACATGAAGCCGACTGACTTCGCCCGGCTGCTCGGTCGGTACTTCAGCATGTACACCGCAGGTTTCGGTGTGCTACTGGTATCGCTGGCCATACTCGAGCAGGAAGGTTTTCCCCGCTTCTGGCTCGGCTATCTTTTTTTGTTCACGTCGATCGTGGTCTATGCCGCGATCGGTGTCATCAGCCGCACGTCGGACATCAGCGAATACTACGTCGCTGGCCGGCGTGTGCCCGCGCTGTTCAATGGCATGGCAACGGCAGCTGACTGGATATCCACGGCAAGCTTCATCGGACTCGCGGGCGGTCTGTATCTGCAGGGTTTCGACGGACTGGCCTATATCATGGGCTGGACCGGTGGCTATTGTCTGGTGGCGTTGCTGATCGCGCCTTACTTGCGCAAATTCGGTGGCTATACCGTTCCGGAATATCTGGCAGCGCGCTTTTGCGGACACGGCAACGGCAACGCCGTGAGGATGCTGTCGGTGGCTGCCACGTTGATCATCTCGTTCACCTATGTCGTCGCACAAATCTACGGCGTCGGACTGATCACATCGCGCTTTACGGGCATTGATTTCTCGGTCGGTATCTTTCTGGGTCTGGCAAGCATCCTGGTCTGCTCATTCCTTGGAGGAATGAGAGCGATCACCTGGACGCAAATCGCTCAGTACATCATCATCATCGTTGCCTTCACTATTCCGGTTGCCTGGCTATCCGCAAAACAAACCGGTGTGCCCGTGCCGCAGATTGCTTATGGCTCTGCGGTCGCCAAGCTCACCGCGCAAGAGTACATCCTTGCCGACGACAGTAGCGAGCGCGAGGTTCGCGATCTCTATCGCAAGCGGGCAGAGCAATATCAGTCAAAGATCGCCAGACTCCCGAAGTCCTGGGATGAGGGCCGGACCGAGGTGCGCCGACACTTGCAGGAACTACGGACCAGTAATGCCTCGCTGATCGAGATCAGGGCGGCGAGCCGCGCCCTGGCGGATTATCCTAAAAGCCCGGAAGAAGCAAAGCGGTTATGGCAGCTGGAGGTTCAGAGCTATCTCACACGTTCCCAACCCCTGCAATCGCATACCCAGCCCTTCCCCGGTGAGAATGCGCAAAGCTCAGACATCAAGCGCAACAACTTCATCGCGCTGATGTTCTGCCTGATGATGGGCACCGCCGCACTGCCTCATCTGCTGATGCGCTCGTACACCACCACCTCAGTACCCGAGGCGAGACGCTCAGTGTTCTGGGCGCTGTTCTTCATCATGCTGCTGTATACCGCGATACCCGCCATGGCGGTACTGGTCAAGTTCGAGATCTACAGCACTCTGGTTGGCACCGACTATGCGCACCTGCCCGGCTGGGTCAATTACTGGGCCAATATCGATAAGACCAAGCCAATGATCACCATTACCG
>JBEDGK010000218.1:0-8555 GCA_041174665.1 Pseudomonadota bacterium | reverse complement strand
ATCTCCGCCAGACCGAGGAGCTAAGCTGATTCGCCATGCAGCCCTATGTAGCAATAGCTATCGAAAACTACTTATTGATTGTTCTTATCTATTTGATAGTAAGTAGCGCAACGGCGCAGGCGTCGCGTTGGCAGCGCGGAGGAGGGATGGCAGGAAGCGCGCAGCAGGTCGACCGAAGCACAAGCGTCCTTCGAAAAACCTGCTGCTTTGTTATTGCGGAGTTTTAGCTAAACGAGAGATTCAGCCCCGGCAGGTTCAGCTGAGAGAACGCCGACGACCAGACCTCGCCGCGCTTGACGGGCAGCGCATCGGTCCAGCTGCCGGTCATGATCAGCTCACCGGCCTGCAATGCAGAAAACTGGGTTTGCGATCTGAGTTGCTGATGGAGCGAATACAACGCATGCAGGGGGCTGTCCAGCACATCACTGCCGACACCCGCTGCGCAGAGTGCGGTGCTGTCCGCGGTTGATCTCGACAGCGACAGGGATGCTCCCGCCAACACGCCTGCGAGATTGTGCCGGCTCTGTCGCGACAGCATTTTGGGCTCACCAACAATCAGTGCGCGATGAAGCCCGAAGGCGGCGACCGCGTCGGCTGACTCGAAGGACCACTGACGAAATGGCGAGGTAACGACTTCGAAAGCATTCGCCATCCATTCCAGACAATCCGCTACGCCGTTCAGATCGGTATCCGGATCTGGCGTGCGCGCCAGCTTGAACACCAGCCCTGGCTCGATGCGCGGCTGTGCCGCTTTCGTCAGTTTATGCAGTGCCACGTTGTCCATCGAGAATTCAACGGTGCTATCGAACAGCGTGGACCAGATCGGGCTCTCGATAGGCGCTGATTTGCCGTAGCGGTGCCAAAGTTTTCGGTTCGAAAAACCGATCTTGCGACCCACGGGTGTTTCGCCCTGGGCGATGCGGATATCGATGATGCTGCGAGCGATGTCGTAGGCATCCTCAATACTCAAACCGGCCTCTTCGGTCAGCGCGGGCAGTAGCGTGCCTGCTGCGCGAGATTTCAGCAGCTGGTGCGCGTAACGATTCGCCATGGTCGACATCAGCATGCTGTTCTCCTTCGGCCCTCGGAAAATAAATACCAACAAGTCACGATTTAAACCTAATAATACTTTTACAGGCGTATGAGTGCAAATATTTCGAGAAGATTTTGCAAGGCATTGCTTTTTTTGAACTTTTTTATCGACTGGATGCGTATAAACCCTAGGTTTTGCGCCGGTCTAGCGACTGACTGGAGATAGACCGATTATCATCGTGGGGGTTTCTCAGGGCGCTCAGTAATGGAAATATCATTTAGAAAACAAATCGAACAATTACGGCTGGGTGAGGGGGACGAATTCCACGGCGAGGGCATCCTCGCGATTACGAAGGCCTTGCTGCAGTCAGGCGTGAGCTATATCGGCGGGTATCAGGGTGCGCCGGTCTCGCATTTGCTCGATGTGATGGTGCAGGCGAGGGAGCTGGTGGCCGAGCTGGGCGTGCAGGTCGAGGCTTGCTCGAATGAAGCCTCGGCTGCAGCGATGCTGGGCGCATCAATTCACTATCCGGTGCGCGGCGCGGTGACCTGGAAATCCATCGTCGGCACCAACGTCGCCGCGGACGCGCTGGCCAATCTGGCGTCGCCCGGTGTCATGGGCGGTGTGCTGATGGTGATTGGCGAAGATTACGGCGAGGGGGCTTCTGTGGTGCAAGAGCGCACACATGCCTACGCGATGAAATCCACCTTGCTGCTGTTTGACCCCCGGCCTGAGCTGCCCGTCATGGTCGATATGGTCGAGCATGCGTTCGCCTTGTCCGAGGCGTCGAACATGCCGGCGATGATGGAACTGCGCATACGTGCTTGCCATGTGCGCGGCAGTTTCATCTGCAAGGATAACCGTCAACCCGCCGTGTCAGCCTTGTCGCCATTGGCGGAGCCGGCGCACTTCAATTACGCCAAGCTGGCACACCCACCCGTCACCTTTGGTCATGAAAAACTAAAAATCGAGCAGCGACTGCCTGCTGCCCGACAATACATTCTCGAGCACCAGCTGAATGAGCTGCATCCGGGCCGTCATGCGCAAGTCGGCATTATCGTCCAGGGGGGTCTCACCAGCGCGCTGCTGCGCTCGCTGCAGCATTTCGGATTGGCCGATGCGTTCGGTGAGAGCGAGATTCCGCTGCTGGTGCTGAATGTGACCTATCCACTGGTGCCGGAGCAGATTGCACAATTCGTGCGTGGCAAGCAGGCCGTGCTCGTGATGGAAGAGGGCTCGCCCGAGTACATCGAACTCGAGATCTCGGCCACGCTGCGACGGGAAGGTATCGATACGCGGTTACATGGCAAGGATATGCTGCCGGCGACAGGTGAATTGACGCCCGAATTGATAATGCGCGGGCTGCTGATTTTTTTTGCTCGGCATTTGCCCGCACATGGCGTGGACTCAGTGCAGTCCATGATGGATTCGGCCAGCACGCGACGTCAGCAGCTCGCAACAAAGCTCGATGCCGCATTACCCGCGCGACCGCCGGGCTTTTGCATAGGCTGTCCCGAGCGGCCCGTGTTCTCTGCGCTGAAGCTCGCGCAGCAAGACGTCGGCAAGGTGCACATCGCGGCCGATATCGGTTGCCATTCCTTCGCGACCTTCGAGCCCTTCTCATTGGGCCATTCCATCCTCGGCTATGGCATGAGCCTCGCCAGCCGCGCAGGCGTGTCTCCCGTCATGCAGCGTCGCGTGCTGTCCATCATGGGCGATGGCGGTTTCTGGCACAACGGCTTGCTGACCGGTGTGCAGTCGGCCTTGTTCAACGGTGATGATGCGGTGCTGTTGATCTTCAAGAATGGTTATACCTCGGCGACGGGAACGCAGGACATCATCTCCACGCCGGACAAATCATCAAAATCGCAGGCGACCAACAAGTTGGCCAGTCTCACCGCGAGCAACCACACGATAGAAAAGACGCTGGCCGGATTGGGTGTGCAGTGGATGCGCGTTGTTCACGCTTATCGCGTCGCCGCCATGCGTGATGTGCTGAAAGAGGCCTTGACCACCGATTTCAGCGGACTCAAGGTCATCATCGCCGAGGGCGAATGCCAGCTCGAGCGTCAGCGTCGAGTTCGTCCGTGGCTGGAATCGCTGCGTGCTGCCGGGCAGCGCGTGGTGCGCGTGAAGTACGGTGTCGATGAGGATGTCTGCAACGGAGACCACGCCTGCATTCGGTTGTCAGGATGCCCGACACTGACCCTGAAAGATAATCCCGATCCGCTCAAAGTCGATCCGGTTGCGACCGTCATTGATGGCTGTGTCGGCTGTGGTCTGTGCGGTGAGAATGCGCACGCCGCGACCTTGTGCCCCAGCTTCTATCGGGCCGAGATCATTCACAACCCGCGCTGGCATGAGCGTCTCGCCGATAGCGTTCGGCAGATCGTTCTGCGCTGGCTGCAACCTGCATGAATCCTGTGATGAGCGCATCTGCCAATCAATCATCCATCGACTCATCACGTCCGATCTCGGTGCTGATCTGCGCGCTGGGCGGCGAGGGAGGCGGCGTGCTGGCCGACTGGCTGGTGGATGCTGCGCGTGAGGCGGGTTTTCCGGCGCAGGCGACTTCCATACCCGGTGTTGCGCAGCGTACCGGAGCAACCACCTATTTTTTCGAGATGTTGCCGGTTCCGATGAACAGGCTCAATGGCCGTCGCCCGGTGTTCAGTCTGAACGCGATCCCGGGTGCGCTGGATGCCGTCGTGTCTTCCGAACTGCTGGAGTCGGCACGTTGCGCGAGCAATGGCTTGCCATCACCAGATCGTACCGTGTTCATTTCATCCACATCGCGCACCTTCACCACCACCGAGCGTAGCGTGCCCGGCGATGGCCGGCTCGACAGTGCCGCACTGCTCTCGCTGATACAGGCCGTCAGCCGTGAGCATCATGTGCTCGATATGCAGCGCATCGCGCAAGAACAAGGCACGGTGGTCAGTGCGGTCATGTTCGGTGCGCTAGCCGGCAGCGGCGTGCTGCCATTTGATCAGAACTTGTGTCTGACAGTAATCGCACAATCTGGTCGCGGCGCCGAGGCCAGCCAGCAAGGTTTCAATGCGGCCTGGCGTATCGTGCAACAGGCGCGCGCAGCAAATGCTGTGATCGCCGCACAGCTCGCCGATGCAGTGAATCCCAGTTCTCTGGGTCCGGTACTGGACATGTTTCCGGTCGCTTTGCGCGATCTGCTGTCGTTAGGTGTTGCGCGTCTCACGGAGTACCAGAGCACAGCTTATGCGACGCACTATCTTGAGCGCATGCAGCGCGTGGTCAGCGCCGAGCAGCAGAGCGATACGCAAGCGTTGCAGTCTTATCAGCTCAGCCGCGAAATGGCGCGCTGGTTGGCACTGTGGATGAGCTATGACGATATCGCCCGTGTCGCCAGTCTCAAAAGCCGCGCATCACGAATGGAACGCGTGCGGCGCGAGGTGAAGGCAGACGACAGTGAGGTGATCGCCATATATGATCACTTCAAGCCTGGCATCGCAGAAATCGCAGCGATGCTGCCGCCGGCGCTGGCGACCCGCTTACGCGACTGGGACAGGCAACGCCTGGCCGAGGGCAAAGCGAGCTGGTCAATGCCGGTCAAACTGGCGTCGCATACCGTACTCGGTACCCTCCTGCTGAGATGCCTGGCAGCGACCCGCTACCTGCGACCATTCAGCAGCCGCTATGCCGATGAGCAGCGGCTGATCGATGAATGGCTATCGGCAGTCACTGAAGGCGCGGCGCAGGATTGGCAGCTGGGCTTTGAGCTCAGCCTGTGCGGTCGGCTGATCAAAGGGTATGGTGATACGAACGACCGCGGTCGCGACAATGTGCTGCACATCTTGCGTCATCTCGCGCGTCATCCGGTAAGCGCCGCAGAGCGTGTCGCAGCCATACGCCGTGCGCGCGAGGCCGCGTTGTCGGACGAGGCGGGCAGCGGGCTGGATCGTGTGCTCGCCGAATTCGGTGCGCCGCCGAGGCCCATCAAGGTCCAGCCTATTCACTGGGTGCGCCGAGAGCGAACCTCTGCCGAAAGCACGTGATGAACAAGACCGTTATTTATACCGTTCGCGTCGAGTTCGGTGATTGCGACCCGGCGCGTATCGTGTGGTTTCCGAATTTTTTCCGCTGGATCGATGCCGCATCCCGGCACTTCTTCATCGAATGTGGCGTTCCACCGTGGCATGAGACAGAGAAATCCATCGGACTGATCGGTACGCCACTCGTGGATACGCAAGCGAGCTTTGTCCGCACGGCCAGTTATGGCGATGAACTGCAGATCCATGTCAGTATCAGCGAGTGGCGCCGCAAAAGCTTTGTGCAGAGCTACCGCGTGCTGCGCGGTGAAGAAGAGATCATGCACTGCCATGAGGTGCGGATCTTCGCCGCAGCCAAAGAGGGCGGCGGGATTCGCGCGCTGCCGATACCAGAAGACATACGCGCGCTGTGCAGCTAATTCAAACTCCCGAGATCACATCCCCAGCGGACTGACGCCAATCAGCAGCGCATGTAGCCATCTCACGAACACGAACCACACAAGCGTTCCGATGGCCAGCGTGCCGAAGCTGCCCAGCAGAGTACCGGGCGGGTAACTGACGTTGTTCTCGCGGTCGCGGCGTCGCGATGCACGAAAATCCAGCACCGCCCAGATCAGGAAGCTGCCGAACAGCAGCACATCAGCGAGATTGCCATTGGCCAGCAGATGCGCGAGCGCCCAGATTTTTACGCCTGCGACCATTGGGTGGCCAATGCGTGCCTTGATCGCATTGCGCGGCACATAGGCAGCGGTCAGCAGGATGAAGGCCAGCAGGTTCAGCAGCAGCGACAGATGCCGCGTCCAGAGGGGCGGCTCCCAAAGCGGTACGGGCATCAGTCTGAGCTGACCGTAGCCGATCACGATCAGCGCGAAGCCCGCGATGGAAACCACGGTGATCAGCCCTTTCCAGGGCTTCTCGCCAAGGCGTTCCAGCATCGCGCTGCGCCAGCCATCGGCAAAGATCCGTGTCGAATGCGCGGCCAGGAAAAGCACAAGTCCGGCGATCAGTAAGGGCATGAGATGCTCCCGCAGGCAAGGTGAATCCCCTGAGTGTATCCCATCGTTTGCGGGTGCCTCATGGTGCCGTCGGTTGCCTCATGGTGCCGCAGTGCGTCGCAGCGCAACTCGGTTACCATCATCATCAGTACTGATACCCGGAGAGTGCCTGATGCAAACTACCCCTGTACCGATGCGGCAGATTGTCGCCGCAGTGATTGGCAATGCGCTGGAGTGGTACGACTTTGTTGTCTACGGTTTCCTCACCGTGATCATCTCGCGGCTGTTTTTCCCTGCCGACAGCGAATATGCGTCGCTGCTGCTAGCGATGGCCACGTTCGGCGTAGGTTTTTTCATGCGTCCGGTCGGTGGCATCTTGATTGGCATGTATGCCGATCGTCGTGGTCGCAAGGCGGCGCTTCAGCTGATCATTCTGCTGATGACCCTATCCATCGCCATGATCGCCTTTGCGCCTACCTATGCCGCTGTGGGTGTCGCGGCGCCGGTGCTGATCGTTGTCGCTCGGCTGCTGCAAGGCCTCGCGACAGGCGGCGAGTTTGCCAGTGCGACATCCTTTCTTGTCGAGAGCGCGCCGGCCGGCAAGCGCGGCTTCTATGGATCTTTGCAGATGGTCGGCCAGAGTCTCGCCGCGCTCGCCGGCGCAGGTGCCGGCATGTTGATCACCCAGGGCCTCACGCCTGAACAGGTCGACGGCTGGGGCTGGCGCTTGCCCTTTGTGTTTGGTTTGCTGATCGGACCGGTCGGGCTCTACATACGCCGCCACCTGAATGAGACCGAAGCCTTCATCACCGCCAGCGAGCAGCAAGTGGAGCGCGTCGGTCTGCGGCGGCTGTGGCGCGAGCACAAGCACAGCGTGATGGCCTGCTTTTGCCTGGTCGTGGCCGGTACCATCATGTATTACGTGGTGCTGATCTACATGCCCACCTATGCTAAGACGCAGCTGCAGATACCGCTGGGTGATGCCTTTCTCGCGCAGGTGGCTGGTTTAACTTGTCTGACACTGATCACGCCGTTATTCGGCATGCTCAGCGATCGCATCGGCCGTCGGCCGGTGCTGATGGCCGCGATGCTGTGCTACCTGATTCTGCCGTACCCGTTGCTGAGTTGGTTGCTCGCCGAGCCCACACTGGCGCGGCTGGCGGCGATGCAAGTGGTGCTGTGCACAGCGGTGGCGATGTCTTTCGGGCCGGTGTCGACCGCACTGGCCGAACAGTTCCCGGTGCACCTGCGCTCGACCGGGCTCGCGCTGGCCTACAACTTTGCCGTGATGCTCTTCGGTGGCTTTGCTCAGCTGATCGTCACCTGGCTGATACGCGAGACGGGTACGCCGCTGGCGCCGGCGTTTTATGTGATGTTTGGCGCGTGTGCCGGGATGGTTGGGGCGTGGTTTATCATAGACCGGCACAAAGATGAGGTGCTGCATTGACGGGATATGACGATCTCGAGCACCAGGGTATCAGTCATTGAGGGTAAAACATGAGCAACGCCCCCAGCGCAGAAGAACAATTCGATGAAAAGGCATCACAGCAGCTCGAAGCCGTTTACCTGACCCCTGATGTGATTGAGCAGCGCGAGCGCGTGCTGGCGCTGCTCGCGCCACGTGCTGGCGAGCACGCTCTGGATATTGGTTGCGGGCCGGGGCTGACAACAGCAGGGCTGGCGCATGCTGTCGGGTCTTCTGGTTCGGTGTTGGGCGTCGACATTGCACAGCCGATGCTGACGATGGCTGCGCGCCGCTGCGCGAGCTTGCCGCAGGTACGCTTTGATCGTTGCGATGTGAATGCGCTGTCGGCAGCCGACGAGCGCTTTGACGTCGCTCTCGCCTCTCAGGTTTATGAATACGTCGACGATATCGACGCTGCGCTGACCGAGCTGGCACGCGTGATCCGCCCCGGCGGCAGGGCAGTGCTGGTCGATACCGACTGGGAATCCGCTGTCTGGGCCAGTAGCGATGAGACGCGCATGCGCCGGGTGCTGGAAACCTGGAATGAGCACATACCGCATCCGCAATTGCCGCGCACGCTGAAACGTCGGATGGAGGCGGCCGGTTTCCGCCATGTGCAGGTCGCTGTCGTGCCCTTGCTGAATCTGGTGTACGACCCCGCGACCTACAGCGTGGGCATGATGACGCTGATCGGCAATTTTGCGGCGGGTCGCAACGGGCTGTCTGCGACGGATATCGCTGCCTGGCGCGAGGATGCCAGGCGCATGGGCGATCGAGGGGAGTATTTCTTCAGCCTGAACCGCTATGTGTTCATCGCAGAGCGCGGCTGATAAGGGCGGTCTTATCGCGCCCGGTGCGCGCCCGGTGCACGATCAGTGCCCGAACAGTGCACGGTTGTTCTTCACCGCGATCGAGTGGAAGTAGGGCTCGAATTCCTTCTCGTTAAAGCCAAACTCTTGCATGAATCTCTCGAACAAGGCGATTTCCTGCGGTAGCGGGTCGCCGTTGGCCAGTATCGCATCATAGAGGTTCACCAG
>JBEDGK010000217.1:0-2896 GCA_041174665.1 Pseudomonadota bacterium | reverse complement strand
CCGCTGCTGCTGATCAGCACTCATCGAGGCCCATTTCTTGGCACCGATAACAAAATGATTGGCGGCGATCAGATGTCCAGTCATCACGATCTGGCTTGAGACCTCATAAAACTTCATGTTCTTATTGGCTGGAAGCGCATTGTCCTGAGCGTCGATCGCACCGGTTTGCAAAGCCGTGTAGACCTCGGTAAACGCCAGAGGCGTGGGATTAGCCCCCAGGGCAGTACCAATAAACTGCCAGCCCTCGCCCGGCGGCATGCGCAGCTTAACGCCAGCCAGATCGCCGGGCTTCATGATTTTCTTTTTGGGCTTGAGCATCAGATGCCGTGTTCCGATGTACGGATTGGCCAGGATGCGAAGACCCATCTTTTCTTCGAGCATTTTGTTCAGCTCGCGCCCCACATCACTGCTCCAAAGTCTTTTCAGATGATCCAGATCGCGGATCAGGTACGGAACCATCAGCATGCCCATGGTGGGAACCTGATTCATCACGTCCTGAGAGGCGATGTTGGCCATATCCAGATTGCCACGCTGGATGGCCAGCGCTTCAGTACCCTGCTTGTACAGGGTGCCGCCGTGATGAGACTTGAACTCAATGTCAGGCCCCAGGTTGGCAAACGCGCCGCGCAGAATCGTCGTGCGGATATCGTTTTCGGGAACGATGTCCGAGTAGGACAGCGCGACCCGCGCCTGCGCCCAGCTCGCCCCCGCTGCCGACGCTGCAACGCAGGCAGAGGATGCGGCCAGAAATTGACGACGGCTGGATAAGACGGCCATGGATGTCTCCCGTGAATATGGATTAACGCGGGCTGCATGGGCAACCCGACCGCTCAACGGAACCCCAATGCTCAGACGCACCGAAATGTACCGTCCGGTACACAGTGTATGTAAATGAACGGTGCGAGTCCAGATGGGCCATGGCCAATGGCCGTCGCTATCGATCGCAGAGGCACCTCTGCGGTCCGACAATCAGCCCATGAAGTCAGCGAGAATGCGATTGAACTTGTTGGGATTCTCGACAAACATGAAGTGCTGGCCACCTTCGGCTTCTTCGAAGATTTCGAGCCTGGCGCCAGGTGTTACCGACGAAGACCAGGCTACGCTCTTCCAGGGCACCAGACTGACCCGCCCGCCGATGTAAAGCGCTGGCACGTTGATACGGGCCATCACATCGCGCCAGTCCTGATGGCAGTGGTTGTAAAGCAGCGTTGCCGAGTGTGTGCGCGGAAACTTCAGATTGCAGTCGATCATCCAGTCAAGCTGCTCTCTGGGCATGGCTGACGTCACCATTCCACCCACGAACCCTTTTGATGTCGCGACACCCTCTGGACCGGCCAGCGCATTGGCCGTCGCGGTAACCGCCTCCGGGCTGAAGATCGCGCCAGCATCGGTAAGCTCCTGCTCGCTCCAGGAAGGGTTGGTCGTCAGAAAGGGGGGCTCGTCGCAAAAAACAAATTTTGCGATGCGCTCGGCACCAAACAGATCGAAGTAGCACCAAAGCACCGAGCATCCCATGCTGTGGCCCAGTATGGTTGCATCACGAACGTCCAGCGCCTTGAGAACATCCCACACATCTTTGGCCAGACGCTGAATGCGATAACCGTGCGCAGGCTTGTCAGAGTCACCGTGTCCGCGCATATCGACGGCAATCACACGATAACGATCGGACAGGCCCTCTATCTGGTGCTTGAACTGCTCGGCCGCCTGCGACCATCCTGGAATCATGACCAGCGCGCGGCCACTGCCCGCTTCAAGTACGTTCAGGCCCACGCCATCACTGGTCATCACCCGATGCTTTTTCATGATGCTGTCTCCGGTTTTTATTAGAACGCTTTCGCCAATCGTACGGCAACTTCAGAGCCGTGCTCAACCATTTTGCACCAGATGGCCAGTACACGACTGGGCTCGGCTCTCGCGCCAACAGTGACGCCGTCCAGCTGATCAGCGCGCACGGCAGACAGCCCCGCCAGGGCATCATCACGGTGCCGTAACTCATCCTCACGGAAGTCTCGCAGAAGGCTGATCAGATCAGGATAGTCACCCAGCGTCGCAGTCGGTGGCGGCACCGCACACGTGCCCGCCGCGCAATCCATAGCCGCATCGGTCCCGGTCAGTGACTGCACGGAGGCAGACCGCGCCGAGAGATATTCAATTTGCTCCTGGTAGTGGCGATCAACAAAACGCTCTACCGAGGCAATGGTCGCCAAGGTCCACCGACGCCCGCCCAGCGCACCAATCATGCCGGTCGTGAACCCGGCGACGCGCCATAGCGGCAGCAAGCGGCTGCGAAAACGCCAGGGCAAAAGCCGGTTCATAGCCTGCAGGTGCTTTGCTTCCTGTTCCTGGTGCTCGCTCAGAAGCAAACGGAGCTCAGGTGCGCGATTGAACAGGCGCATGGCTCGATAAATCCAGACCGCGCCAGTCTCGCCAGCCTGATCCGAGCGAATGGCCGCGATCATGTCCCTCGGCAGCGCCTCGGGCCTTACCAGATGCCAAACCAGACGCTGCAGGCTGGGGCGGGCACGCAGAAACAGCGCATAGACAACATCCATGCACCATAGTCCGCCGGGCAGGCGCCCAATTAAGGCTAACGCTCGCCAGGGCCAGCCCAGACGTCCCCACAACATTGCGAAAGCGGGCGCCCCATGCAGCCAGCGGCCGTCGGAGGTATGCACGTGAAACCGTCTGAGCAGCACATCGCGCGCTGGCTGGTAACCATCGCTTGCGCGCGGAATCTGCAATTCGGGCTCGGCGAGATTTTCCCAACGTACATCCGCGGGTGACTGCCGTCGGTAAACAGCAACCTCGCGAACGCACATGGGACAGCCGCCATCAAAGTAGACGCTTAACATGGACGACATCATACAAAGCACGTGCCCGCCGACCTGCGCATAGG
>JBEDGK010000216.1:0-4257 GCA_041174665.1 Pseudomonadota bacterium | reverse complement strand
GGCGCTCTTTCACATGACCATAGCCGCGAATGTCTTCGGGGATGCTGGCCAGCGCGATCGCGGTGGATAGATTCTCGTTGGACAGCCGGGGCAGCAAGCTCGACATCAGATCGCGATACTCTTTGATCAGTGCGCGCTCGGTCTTTCGTTCTTCTGTTTGACCGAACGGATCAAGGAAACTGCCGCGCAAGAAACGGAATTTCGCCAGCAGCGGGAAAACCCAGCCAACCCAGCTGCCAAACTCGCGTTTGATCAGATGACCATTTGCATCTTTTGATGACAGCATCGGCGGGGCAAGATGGTATTTGATCTTGTAATCGCCTTCGAACATGGTTGCGATGCGCTGGCGGAAGGTCGGATCGCTGTGCAGGCGAGCGACTTCGTACTCGTCTTTGTATGCCATCAGCTTGAAGTAATACTTCGCAACCGCCTCCGTCAGCTTCAGTGCGCCGTGCCCGACCAACTGGCTCTCGACAGTGCGTACTTGCTCGACCAGACTTTGGTATTGCTTTGCATAGGCCGCATTCTGGTAGCCGATCAGGAAGTTCACGCGCTTGCTGATGATGTCTTCCAACGAAGGCGTGCGCTTGAATTCGATCACCTGTGCCGGGGATGCCGACTTGATCTCGCGCTGTACGGTCTCGATGTCGCTCGCGGCGAGACGGCCCCAGGCGAACGACTGCTGATTGAAGCTTACCGATACGCCATTGAGTTCAATGGCTTTCATCAGCGAAGCTTCAGACAGCGGTACCCAGCCACGCTGCCATGCATAGCCGAGCATGAACATGTTAGTCGCAATCGCATCGCCCATCAGCGCTGTGGCCATCTTGCCGGCGTCGATTGCTGCGACAGCCTCGTCACCACAGGCCTTGCGAATAGTCTCTGCGGCGGCGGTGTCTGGATATTCCCAGTCAGGATTTCTGACAAACGCTGCTGTCGGTGCAAGCGTCGCATTGATCACCGCATGCGTGCGGCCGTGGCCCATGCGTGCGACTGCATCCTTGCTGGCGGCAACGATCACATCGCAACCGATCACCAGATCCGCACCCCCGGTTCCGACGCGCGTGGAGTGAATCTGATCGTCGCTCGCCGCAAGCCTGACATGCGACATTACCGGGCCACCTTTTTGCGCAAGGCCACTCATATCGAGCACGCTGCAGGATTTGTGCTCTACGTGCGCGGCCATGGCCAGTATCTGACCGACGGTGATCACGCCGGTGCCACCGATGCCAGTGACCAGCACACCGAAAGGCTGATCCAGTGCCGGCATCGAAGGCTTGGGCAGTGCGTCGGCACGCTCTAGCGCGGAAGCACCGCCGCTGCCTTGTGCTGCAGCTTTCTTGGGCTTCTTTAGTTGTCCACCCTCGACCGTGATGAAGCTGGGGCAAAAACCGTTAACGCAGGAGAAATCCTTGTTGCAGCTGGACTGATTGATCTGGCGCTTGCGGCCGAAATCGGTTTCCAGCGGCTCAACGGACAGGCAGTTGGATTTGACGCTGCAGTCGCCGCAACCTTCGCACACGGCCTCATTGATCACGGCGCGCTTGGCAGGATCAGGATATTCATTGCGTTTGCGACGACGGCGTTTCTCGGACGCGCAAGTCTGGTCGTAGATGAGCGCCGATACGCCTTTGATCTCGCGAAGCTCCCGCTGCACTGCGTCGAGTTCGCTGCGATGCCGGATCGTGGTCCCGGGCGCCCAGTCGATGTTTGATGGATATTTGTCTGGCTCGTCAGTCACGACGACGATAGGACGCACACCCTCGGCCGCGATCTGCCGCGATATGGACGCGGGATCGAGCGGACCGTCATGCGTCTGCCCGCCGGTCATCGCAACCGCGTCGTTGTACAGGATCTTGAAGGTCATGTTGATCTTCGACCCCGCAGCAGCAGCTGCGCGTATCGCCAGCAGACCAGAGTGGTAGTAAGTGCCGTCGCCAATGTTCGCAAAAATATGCTGCTCATTGGTGAATGGCGCATGACCAATCCAATTCGTGCCTTCTGCGCCCATGTGCGTGAAGGTAGCGGTGGAGCGGTCCATCCACAGAGCCATGTAGCTGCACCCAATGCCTGCCGTCGCGCGACTGCCCTCCGGCACGCGGGTGGAGGTGTTGTGAGGGCAGCCCGAGCAAAAATATGGCGTGCGGTCTGCCTGCGGATTAGACGTCGTGCTGACTTTCAGAACGGCCTCGCGCGACTCCAGATACGTAATGCGCTCGCGTACGCGCTGCTCGACCGGATGGCCGGCAAAGTATTTGGAGATGCGCGACGCAATCGCTCGCGCGATCAGGGTGGGATTCAGCTCGTAGGTGGCGGGCAACAGCCAGTCGCCGTGACCGCTCTTGCGGTTGTTGCTCCACTCGCCAGTATCATCAAACTTACCTACCACACGCGGACGCACATCATCGCGCCAGTTATAGAGTTCTTCTTTCAGCTGGTATTCAAGCAGCTGGCGTTTTTCTTCAACGACCAGAATTTCTTCGAGACCGGTCGCAAACTTCCGAGTGCCCTCGGCATCCAGCGGCCAGCTCATACCGACCTTGTGCAGACGAATGCCGAGATCGCCCGCGATATGCTCATCAATACCGAGATCTTGCAGGGCTTGACGAGTATCAAGATAGGATTTGCCAGTAGTGAAAATACCGAAGCGAGCCTTCGGACTATCCCAGATCGTGCGATTCAATCCATTCGCTCGTGCATAAGCAAGTGCCGCATACCATTTGTAATTGACCAGTCGCTCTTCCTGCTCGAGGATGCCATCGGGCCAGCGAATATTCAGACCACCGGCGGGCATCTCGAAATCGTCGGGTAGCAAAATCTTCACGCGATCCGGATCGACATCCACGGTTGCGCCGGACTCGACGATATCAGTCACGCATTTCATCGCCACCCACAGACCGGCGTAGCGGCTCATTGCCCAGCCATGCAAGCCGTAATCCAGATATTCCTGCACGGACGACGGATACAGCACCGGAATGCCGCAGGCTTTGAGGATGTGCTCGCTCTGATGCGCAGTGGTTGACGACTTGGCCGCGTGATCATCGCCGGCCAGTGCCAGCACACCACCATGCTTTGCGGTGCCTGCAGCGACCGCGTGCTTGAACACATCACCGGAACGGTCGACACCAGGGCCTTTGCCGTACCAGATCGAGAACACACCATCGTACTTGGCGCCGGGGAACAGATTGGTCTGCTGTGTACCCCAAACCGAGGTGGCGGCCAGGTCTTCATTCACACCGGGGTGGAATTGCACATGGTGCGCGGCGAGGAATTTTTTCGCCTTGGCTGCTGTCTGGTCAACTGAACCCAGCGGAGAGCCGCGATAGCCGGTGATGAAGCCCGCCGTGTTCAGCCCTGACGCCTGATCGCGGCGGCGCTGCATCATCGGCAGACGTATCAGTGCCTGGGTACCGGTAAGGAAAACCCGGCCACGCTCCAGCGTGTACTTGTCGTCTAGGGAAATGGCATCCGGCTGTAGTGCTTGCTGCCGGTCGAGCGGTGCATTCATGAGTGTCCCCGTAGTAGTGTCAGCCCCTCTCGGAGGCTTTTTTTGAAGTATATACGCGTGATGGCCGGGCCTGTTGAAACCCGGCGCCCATCCCTACCGCCGAGGCAAGGTTTTTCGGGCCATCGGCAGCACTGGCCGAGGCGTTACTTCTCAGTCATGTCGGCCAGATCATCTGTAACAAGGGGTAAAACCCCTGCCCGATACGCTGCTCCTGCGCGAACATCTCTTTATTCATCCACATCACTTGCCGAGGTAAACCATGAAACACTGCGTTGCTGTTCCTCTGTTGCTGTCAGGATGTCTCTCCAGCGGCATCGCTCTTGCCGACCATCACGGTGGTGGAGATATGCACGGCGAGATGCACGGCGATCGAGTACCGCCGATGTTTTCCCAGTTCGACAAAAACAATGATGGTCGCATTAGCCGGGATGAGGCGCGCGAAGGCACTGACCGAATGTTCAACGAGATCGACACCAACAAGGATGGTTTTCTCTCGAAGGACGAAATGCAGGCGCATCACAAGGCAATGCATGACAAATTCCGCGAAAGCATGCGCGACAAGATGCGTGAGCACTGGAAGAGCGCCGACAAGGATGGCGATGGCGCGCTCAGCCGCGCAGAAATCGAGGCCGCCAAAATGCAAAGACTCGCACGCGATTTTGACAAACTAGACAAGAACAAGGACGGCAAGCTAGCAGAAGATGAGCTTCGTGCTGGCATGCCCGAACGTCCGGCACGCTGAACGAGAT
>JBEDGK010000215.1:0-3700 GCA_041174665.1 Pseudomonadota bacterium | reverse complement strand
CCACTGATGATCAGTAGTTGTTTCGCGCGCGTCGCAGCAACATACAAAAGATTCCAATCCTCTTGGCGGCGGAACGCCTCTTCTTCGCTGAACAGAGCATCCCGTGCGAGCCCGCGCTCTTTTGATTTGCCAAACACAGACAGATGCGTCGGCCCGGGCGATTCCTGCGGCCAGTCACACAACATGCCAATATCGTCACCGCCCGTATCTCTGCGGTTCGCATCCATCAACAGCACAACGTCTTTTTCCAACCCTTTTGCGCCGTGGATCGTCATGATGCGCACCGCATCCAGCGCGGCATCGACATCCGCCTCATTCGGTGCTTCCTGCTCGCGTCCTTTTTTCAGACGTTGGAGTCGCTCCAGAAAGCGCGCAATGCTGGGATACCGACCGGCATCCATCTCCAGCGAGAGTGCAAGGAAGGCGTCAAGGTTACCCAGTACCTGTGCGCGCATGGATGCCGGTGTCGTGATCGCATAGCGTGCATGCAGCTCGCCCTCATGCAATATCTGATCCAGCAAATCATGCACGGGCAGCCGCGCCGCCGCCAGCCGCCAGCGCGACAGCAGGGAAACCGCGCGCGCGAGGGCATCGCTGGGCAGCGTACTGCCTGCACTGAGCAAGCGCTGCCACCAACTGCCCTCGCCGGCACTCGCCAGCCAAATCAGATCCTCATCGCGGGCACCGACCATGGGCGACTTCAGCACCTGCGCCAACGCGTGATCGTCGGCGCTGACAGTCAGCCAGCGCAGCAAGGCAATCAGGTCAGCCACCTCCAGCGCATCAAGCAGGCCGCCACTGCGGCTGGAGACAAACGGCACGCCAGCCTCGCGCAGCCCGCGCTCCATGTCGGCGAGGTAGGCGCGACTGCGTACCAGAATCATCATGTCCGACCAGGTCAGCGGATCCTTGCCCCTCCAAGTATCTCGCACGGCACGCAGCGCAAGCCCCGCCTGATAACCCTCGCGACGCCGCCGAAGATCTTCCAGCTCGACCGGACATTCGCGCAAGGGATCGCGCAACGCAACACCTGAGTTGACAGGCGTCGTCTCGACCCGCACCAGCGGCAAGCGGTACACCGCGCCACTGTCGACGGCGCAGGTGGAGTGCACTGAGTAGCGCGCATTGCCCTGCATCGCCTGATTCAGAACCGCGACGATCGCTGTCGGATTGCGGCGCGTCTGGTAAGTACCGAGATCATCCGCGCCCATGCTGATGAGCATCTCTCTGGCGGCTTGAAACACGCGCGGATCGGCGCGGCGAAAGCGGTAGATCGATTGCTTGGGATCCCCGACAAGGAACACGGTCGGACGCGAGCTGTCTTCGCCATAGGCATCCAGCCAGGCGCGCACGATACGCCATTGCAAAGGATTCGTATCCTGGAACTCATCGATCAGCAGGTGACGATATCGTGCATCGAGACGCGTGTGAAGGTAGGCAGCGTGGACAGGATCGGTGACCAGCTTCCACGCCAGCCACTCCAAGTCAACGAAATCCAGTGTCCTGCGCTCGGTCTTGATCGCCTGGTAATGATCAAGGCAAGCCTCGCCCACTACGAACACCGCCTCGTTCAGCCGGATCACATCGGGTTCATGGCTGCGCCGCTCCAGAGCGATGAGTTCAGTGGCCAGTCTCACCCAGTTCTCATCCAGCCATTGCTGATCCGCTTCGCTCAGTTTGTCAGTCAACGCTCTGGTCAGTGAGAGTTTTCTGGGCTCCGCTTTCAATGTGACGAAAACATCGTACAGATGCTCGAATTGGTGCGGACTCGCCACGGCGGTTATCACCGATTCGATTGCGCTCGCCTGCTCCTTCTGCTTGGGCGAGCCCTGCCCGAGCAACCGTGACAGCTTCAAAAACCGCTCGCATAATGTCTCGTCATCCCACACGGACAGGCGCGCATCGCGCTCGCCATCTTCCTTGCACATCGCGCGCAACGCTTGCAGCGGATCGCCCAGCTGATCAGCCACCCACCACTCTGCGCGACGGGTAATGAAGGCATCGATCAATTGCTTGCCGTTCCAGTTGCCAGCAATCTCGTAAATCGCCATCAGCGCATCGCGCAGGGGTTGATGCTCGGCGCGGGTCAGTGACTGCATGAAGCGCAGCCAGGCAGCCTCCAACAGCTCGCTGGTATGGTCTTCCAGCGCATACGCATGCGGTACACCGGAGGCCAGCGGCGCAATCTGCAGCAGACGCGCAAACCAGCGGTGAAAAGTATCGACCGACAGTTCGAACGGACTCGACAACACGCGCTGATACAAACCGCGGGCCGTGGGCAGCAGATGACTTGCTTGCGCAGCGTCGAGGCCGCGCTCTTCCAGCAAAGCGAGTACCTCATCATCAGGCTTGAGTGCCAGGTCCGCCAGCAAGCCAAGCAGGCGCTGACGCATCTCCTGTGCCGCCTTGCGCGTAAAGGTGATCGCCAGCAGCTCAGAGGGCTCTGCACCGTCCAGCAACAGGCGCAGCATGCGTGATACCAGTAGCCAGGTCTTGCCGCTGCCCGCGCAGGCTTCCACCACAACGGTGCGATGCGGATCGCAGGCGATACGTACAAATTCTGCGTGCGATGCCGCTTGATCGTTGACCATGAAATCTCGCGGCTGAGACATCACCAGGCTCCCTTGCGACACAAACCGCCCGCCTCGCACTGCGCGCAGCTGTCCGATACGCCGAAAGCCGGCAAAGGCGCGCCACGGCGGATATTGTTGATGTCTTCGCGCAGTCGTGCCGCTAGCCGTTCGCACCAGTCCTCGTAAGGTTCTGCAATGAGATACTCGGGCTTGTCGCTGTCTACCGCCATGTACGCGGCCTCGGCGGGCTTGATCTCGCACAGCAGTCCGTAAAAAGCCAACTGATGATCCTCGAAACCGCTGAGCTTTTTTTTCAGCGTGCCCTTGTTCGAGGTTTTGTAGTCAATCACGGCAAGACGACCATCTTGATGACGATCCACGCGATCCAGCCGCCCGACGAGTTTGACCGTCGTATCGGACAGCGCCATGGTGACTTGTTTTTCCTGTTCGCCCTCGATGAAATGCCAGCCCTCGGCCTCGCGCTGATTCGCCCATGCCAGATAGGCGGGCCAGAATTTTTTCCAGCGCATCGCAAAACCCAGTGCAGCGGGCTGCTGCTTGAGCACAATGTCGAATACGTCATCTGAAATTTTTTCGAGCACACCGGCGCGCTGCTCCAGCGGGGTGTGCCGCTCGGCGACAGTCTCGTGATATCGCTGCAATATCTGATGTATCCACTGACCGTAATCGCTTTTCTCCGGCTGTTCGGATAACTCATCCGCCTGCCGAAGCTTCAACATGCGGTTGGCAAAGAACTGATAAGGACAGGCCATCAGGCTGTTGTAGCCACTCGCCGACAGATGCGAAGGCAACAGAGCCCCCGCGCTCGGCGCGGGACGCTGCAGCAGGCATTCAGTCAGGGTCTGCTGTGTCACCTCAATGGAATGAAGGGGCAACACCTCGCCACTTAGTTGCCCCGACTCGCGCCGCAATTCCAGCTCGAGACGCTGAATCCAGGGACTGACCTGATTCACTTCGCCATCCACCTGCTTGTGCCATGACACCACGACCTGCGGGCAGGACAAGAGCAGACAGGCGAAATCTCTGAGCTGCTGCCGCGCGCGCGATTCTCGGGTGGCCAGCCCCAGCTCGCGCCGCACCGAGTTGGCAAAGAACAGCGTATCCGC
>JBEDGK010000214.1:0-5371 GCA_041174665.1 Pseudomonadota bacterium | reverse complement strand
CTCCGGCGGGCAGATCCGCCAACACTTGAAAAATCAGGGATTTAGCCTCACATCCTTGCTGGCAAGCCAAGGTTATTGCGAGTAGAATTTATGCAAGCCGTACAGGGTTGCGAAGGGGTTGCCAGGCAGGTGACCAACGCTAGTCCGCAATAAGGAGTTTTCGTGAACAACATGTTTTCCAAAGCCGCCATTTGGGTCGTCATTGCCTTGGTGCTTTTTACCGTATTTAAGCAGTTCGACGAGCGCGGGCTGGGTAGCGGCGCAACCCCGATCGCTTATTCCGATTTCCTTGAAGAGGTGAGGGCTCAGCGAGTTCGCGAGGCTACCATTGAAGATCGCACGATCATTGCGATCACGACCGATGGCAAGAAGATCAAGGCCACGACGACCAATCTCGATCGCGGCCTGATCGGCGATCTGGTGAATAACGGTGTCAAGTTCGATGTCAAGCAGCCCGAGCCGCCTTCGTTCCTCTCGCAAATTTTCATTTCCTGGTTCCCGATGCTGCTGCTGATCGGCGTGTGGATTTTCTTCATGCGTCAGATGCAGGGCGGCGGCAAGGGTGGCGCGTTCTCGTTCGGTAAATCAAAAGCGCGCATGCTCGATGAAAGTCAGAATGCTGTGACCTTTGCCGATGTCGCCGGTTGCGATGAGGCGAAGGAAGAGGTGGGCGAGCTGGTCGAATTCCTGCGTGACCCGACCAAGTTCCAGAAGCTCGGTGGCCGCATTCCGCGTGGTGTGCTGATGGTGGGGCCCCCGGGTACCGGCAAGACTCTGCTTGCGCGTGCGATTGCAGGCGAAGCCAAGGTGCCATTCTTCACGATTTCCGGCTCCGATTTTGTTGAGATGTTCGTTGGCGTCGGCGCATCCCGTGTGCGTGACATGTTTGAGAACGCCAAAAAGCACTCCCCCTGCATTATCTTCATCGACGAGATCGATGCCGTGGGTCGTCATCGCGGTGCAGGCATGGGCGGCGGCAATGATGAGCGTGAGCAGACCCTGAACCAGTTGCTGGTCGAGATGGATGGTTTCGAGGCCAACTCCGGCGTGATCGTGATCGCTGCGACCAACCGCTCTGATGTACTCGACAAGGCGCTGCTGCGTCCCGGTCGATTTGACCGTCAGGTGGTCGTGGGTCTGCCGGATATTCGCGGTCGTGAGCAGATCCTGATGGTTCACATGCGCAAGGTACCGATCGCGCCCGATGTCAAAGCCGATGTGCTCGCGCGCGGCACGCCAGGGTTCTCTGGCGCCGACTTGGCCAATCTGGTCAATGAATCTGCATTATTCGCTGCGCGTCGCAACAAGCGTCTCGTCGAGATGCAAGACTTCGAAGATGCGAAGGACAAGATCGTCATGGGTCCTGAGCGCAAGTCTGCGGTTATGCGCGAAGAAGAACGTCGCAATACCGCCTTTCACGAATCAGGTCATGCCGTCGTCGCCAAGCTGCTTCCCAAAGCAGACCCTGTGCACAAAGTCACCATCATGCCGCGCGGTATGGCCTTGGGGCTCACCTGGCAATTACCTGAGCATGATCGCGTGAACATGTACAAGGACAAGATGCTCGAAGACATTGCCATCTTGTTTGGTGGACGTATTGCTGAAGAAATCTTCATGAATACGATGTCGACCGGTGCTTCGAATGACTTCGAGCGAGCGACCAAGATGGCGCGTGCGATGGTTACACGTTTCGGTATGTCCGAGTCGCTCGGAACGATGGTGTACGAGGACACGGATCAGGATTCCTACTTTGGTCGGATGTCCGCAAAAACCGTCTCCGAAGCCACGCAGCAGAAAGTCGACACTGAAATTCGCAGCATCCTCGACGAGCAATACCGGCTTTCGCGCAGCCTGCTTGAGCGTAACCGCGACAAAGTGGAAGCGATGGCCAAGGCACTGCTCGAATGGGAGACCATTGATGCAGACCAGATCAATGACATCATGGCAGGCAGTGAGCCGCGTCCCCCGAAGGTCGCGCCCACCCCACGTGCCAGCGGTGATTCATCCGGCGGTGGTGTCGCTCCGGCGACCGCGCCCGCCTGATCTTGAGGTGAGCTGACGAGTGTGCCACTGATGTCGTCAGTAAACGGGGTGGGGAGCGATCCTCACCCCGTTTGCTTGAGACCTCTCCCTGCTCCGTGTACTTGATCTCTCGTGCCTGATTTTCCTTCCCCCACCCTGCAATGCGGACGCTACCGTCTGCTGATCGATGGGCCCGCCTTTCGCCCGCTGGTGATGGGCGTGCTGAATGTGACGCCCGACTCCTTTTCCGATGGCGGACGCTTCGCATCGCTGGATGCGGCTATCACGCAGGCCGAGCAGATGATCGAGGCAGGTGCCGATATCATCGATATCGGCGGCGAATCGACGCGTCCCGGCGCGCCCCCCGTACCGGTCGAAGAGGAGCTCAGGCGCGTGATGCCCGTCATTTACGCGCTGCGCGACGCGGGCAAGCCCTTGTCGGTCGACACACGCCGACCCGAGGTGATGCGCGAAGTCCTCGAGGCGGAGGTCGACATGATCAATGACATCAACGGCTTTCGTGCCGAAGGTAGCTTACGCCTGCTCAGGGATAGTGATTGCGCGTTATGTATCATGCACATGCAGGGCGAACCTCAGACAATGCAGCAAGACCCGCACTACGACGACGTGTGTGGCGAGGTGCGCGATTTTTTGGCGCAGCGCTGCGATGACGCGGTAAATGCCGGTATCAGCCGCCAGCGCCTGTGCGTCGATCCCGGCTTTGGTTTTGGCAAGACGCTGGAGCACAACCTGACACTGCTTAGTCAATTAGGCAACATGCAAGACGAGCTGGGAGTGCCGCTACTGGCAGGACTGTCTCGCAAGTCGATGATCGGCAAGCTCACCGGCAAGCCCGCCGCAGAACGTATGGCCGGCAGTATAGCCGCTGCGCTGTTCGCTGCTCAGCAAGGTGCGCGCATCGTGCGAGTGCATGATGTTGCCGAGACGGTCGATGCCTTGCGAGTGTGGCAGGCAGCAGCGAGTGCAGCACAACGAGCCCCGATCGCGCCGCAATAGCGGCGCGCACGCGGCACACTGAACGCACAGAGCACAGCACCGAGCACAGAGAGAAAGCGCAGGAACGAGACATCATGGCGAGAAAATATTTCGGAACGGATGGGATACGCGGCAGGGTCGGCAGCTCGCCAATTACCCCGGATGTCGTGATGCGACTGGGCTATGCCGCCGGCAAGGTGCTGGCGCGAAGCGAGGCATCGAGCTCGGGTCGTCCGACGGTCCTGATCGGCAAAGACACGCGTATCTCAGGCTACATGCTGGAAGCAGCGCTCGAGGCAGGCTTCACCGCTGCTGGCGTCGATGTGAAGCTGGCGGGGCCGGTGCCAACGCCGGCGGTCGCCTACCTCACACGAGCGCTGCGCTTGTCAGCGGGCGTGGTGATCTCCGCGTCGCACAATCCCTATCACGACAACGGCATCAAGTTTTTTTCGGCTCAGGGAAACAAGCTGCCCGATACGGTCGAATTGGACATCGAGGCTGCGCTGGAACAACCGATGGAATGCGTCAGCTCAGACAAGCTGGGCCGAGCAAAGCGCATTGATGACGCGCGTGGCCGCTACATTGAATTCTGCAAGAGCAGTTTTCCCAACGAGTTGGATTTGCGAGGCATGAAGCTAGTGGTGGATTGCGCCCATGGCGCGGCTTATCACATTGCACCCGATGTGTTTCACGAACTCGGCGCAGAAGTGATCGCAATTGGTAACCAGCCAGACGGTTTCAATATCAATGATCGCTGTGGCGCGACCGCGCCGCAGGCTTTGTCGGAAGCGGTACGTGCTCATGGCGCGGATCTCGGCATCGCACTCGATGGCGACGCCGATCGTCTGCTCATGGTTGATAACACTGGGCGCGTGTTCAATGGCGATGAGCTGCTATACGTCATGGTGAAGGACAGGCTGGCGAATGGCGGAGTTGAAGGCGCGGTCGGTACCTTGATGACCAACATGGCCGTAGAGTTCGCGTTCCGCGAAATGGGTGTGGGCTTTGCGCGTGCCAAAGTCGGCGACCGTTACGTGCTGGAGATGCTACAAGAGCGCGGCTGGTTGTTGGGCGGCGAGGGCTCAGGTCATTTGCTGTTTCTGGACAAGCACACCACCGGCGACGGGATCATCTCTGCGCTGCAAGTGCTGGCGGCAATCCGCCACAGTGACAAGACCCTCGCGGGCATGACGTCCGACATGCAGCTCTGGCCGCAGACACTCCTCAACGTGAGAATACCGGCGGGCTTCGACTGGCAATCGAGTAAGGCGTTGCTGAGCGAGAAAGAGCGAGCCGAGGCCGAGCTGGGAAAAACCGGTCGGGTGCTCATCCGACCCTCCGGCACCGAGCCCCTGCTGCGCGTCATGGTCGAGGCACGCGATCCTGATCAGGCGAAAAGCCTCGCCGAGCGCCTGGCAGCCTGCGTTCCAGCATAATCGAACTGGCAACAGTTTGGCCGCAAGACCGTCGCTCTCGGGTATAATTGGGTCCTTCGGAGTGTGGCGCAGCCCGGTAGCGCACCTGCTTTGGGAGCAGGGGGTCCAAGGTTCGAATCCTTGTACTCCGACCAGTCAAAAAAACGGGTTGTCCGAGACAACCCGTTTTTCATTTCCGCACCCCAGACTGCCCATAGCTCAGCTGGATAGAGCAACGGCCTTCTAAGCCGTAGGTCGCACGTTCGAGTCGTGCTGGGCAGGCCAGTAAAATCAAGCACTTACAGCGTTTTGCACACGTTTCCCAAAAGTACTTTTGGCAAAGCTGTGACGTAACAGCGGACTGTGTCATTCACAGGTCTTATCGTGAGCGCGCTACATGCGCCCTTTTGTTCGTTCATTTATCCGATTGCGGGCGGTCGTGTGCATGAATTTCCCTTGCATGACGATTGACGGTGCAGCCAATTCGTAGCTACAATTGTGGCACACAAGGAGACCACCATGCTAACCGTCGATGTCCGCTGCCGTATAGACCCCAAGACCAAAGAAGACGCTTCCGTAGTCATCGAAGCAATGGGGCTGACCGTATCTGATGCCATCCGCCTGTTCCTGAAGCGGGTTGCCACCGAAGGTGCCATCCCCTTCGAGCTTCGCGTGCCGAATGCCAAGACTGTCGCTGCGATTGCCGAGCTTGAGGCGCCAAAGCCGCGCTCGAAAGCCAAGCGCTACAAGAACCTCGACGCCATGCATGAAGCTTTGAAACGCAAATAATGCTCATACCCGTACCCAGCACTCAGTACGGTAAGGACTTCAAGCGCATTGTTCAAAGTCCAAAGTTCAATCAGGCAGCCTATCTCACCGTACTGACCCTGCTAATTTCTGGAAAATCGCTTCCTGCCAAGTACAGTAATCACCCCTTG
>JBEDGK010000213.1:0-3936 GCA_041174665.1 Pseudomonadota bacterium | reverse complement strand
GTGCAAAAGTTCGCGAATTCCGACCGAGAAGTGGTCATCCAGCCCTACACGGACCTGATGCTGCATGATATGGGAGATGGACTTGCAGACCATCGACCAGATTTTTCGGCCGGCGGTCGCGACTGGCGGACTGCGCCGCTTTGGGGTCTAGGCTTGCAGAAGACCGTCAGCGGCCATACCGATTTTCTGCATGATGGTCGGGCTAGAAACGTGCTCGAAGCAATACTATGGCACGGAGGACAATCCGAAAAATCTGTGGAAATTTTCAAGTCACTGAAAAAATCGGAGCGGGATGCACTGGTCCGATTTGTTGAATCGCTCTGAACTTAAGCGACGAGAGAAAAGATGAGTTCGATCTCGGTCGGCTGCGCATTTCTGGCCAAAATCAAGTCGTTCGCAACAAACTTAAAACAGAAACTAGCGGAGGGGTTCCGTGTTCTCTGCGGCGCTTGTTTTGCAGTCCGGAAAAAACGGCGCAAGCGTTGGACCAAACCGTGCATCAATAAAATCGCAGGTGGTGTCATACTCACCAAAGTAAACCTCTTCGCCATCATTCAAAAAATACCTGCTACCCCTTTGAATGGCGATGGATCTCAGTCTAAAACCTGCCTCATTTCCCTCGACTCGAGCAATGAACGCGCTGTTTTTCAAGGAGAATTTCAGTAAAGCGTAAGGGTAGTGCGGCTTCGGATCTGAGCACGAGCAGACCTCACCGCTGATCTGTAGATTGTCTTTGGAAAGTGCAGCTAAATCGCTGGCACTCATTTCTTTTTTAAGCCATGCGATGATCTCAGGCTGGCTTTGCAGCCCACCTTGCAAGGATTCAAGATCAGCGGCGCTTGCAGCCTGGGACAGCCACAGCACGAGCGCGGCGACAACACCAAGCTTTATCGGGCGAAATAACATCTCACGTGCTCTCTTGATGGTGAAACACTGCGAACGACTATTCTGCATAACCTGGATTCACACGATCGAGCACCCGCATCATGGCCTCGAAGTACAGGCGCTCGCGCTCGTGAATCGAGTGTCTGTCTTCCGGCGCTCGCTGCAAGACCTCGGCGATGATCGATTCGCTCATGACCTCAAGCGGCTGTCCGCTGCTCATGGCCAGCACCTGCGTCTGGCAGGCTTTCTCGAGCTTGTACAAGCGCCGATAGGCTTGCGCCACCGTGTCGCCGACGGTGATCACGCCGTGATTTTTGAGGAACATCACCTGCTTGTTCTGCAAGAGACCGGCCAATCGCTCGCCTTCAGCCATGGTTTTGGCAAGCCCTTGATAGTGGTCATCGTAGGCGATTCGGTCATGAAAAAATGCGGCAGTCTGACTGGCCGGCAGCAACCGATTGTTTTGCAGCATGTTCAATGCCGTTGCCCAGGGCTGATGCGTGTGCAGCACCACCTTGGCGCCGGTGAGACGGTGCATGGGTGCGTGAATGCACTGCGCCGAAAGCTCGACCGTGCCTTCGCCCTCAAGGGTCTCTCCGGCGTCGTTGAAGACAATGATGTCACTCGCACGCGCTTCTGACCAATGCAGGCCATAGGGCAGCAGCAGGTACTGACCGGTCGTGCCCGGCACGATCATCGTGAAATGATTGTCGATGCCCTCTTCAAGCCCATCGAGCACCGCGAGGCGCAGAGCAGCGGCGAGATGGACCTTGGCCTGCCATACGGGGTCGGTTGTCTGAGAGGGGTGCACGAGTTGAACTGACATGAAAAACCTCGCATCGGATCCGTCATGTTAACAGCAGACGATACTTGCGCGGCAGTCAAACTGGTTTGTCTTTTTAGAAATGCAATTCTGAGCGAGGTGAGGTTGGTTGCCTCAGCCGATTTGGCGCTGGAGCCGATCTCGCATGACGAAGAACAGTCGGTAAAGACCGACACTCACCACCATTCCCCACACCATGCCGGTGAACATCCCGGCGAGCATGTTGGTGACGGACATGCCGTTGATCGTCCGGATATATTGAACGAATACGGTCGGCCCCACGGTCATGCCGACTAGCATCCAGCTCGAGCACAGAACGTTTTGGGTCAGCATTGAGCACAGCCGCCGGCACTCTGGACGAAGCCTGCGCAGCGTGGGTATCGCGCTGATGCCGCCGACGAGCCGCTTCTGCCGGAAGCAGCCAAGCTTATCGCGGACCCACAGGTCCGTAATCGGGGCACGATAGGTGGTGATATTGCGCACGGGGATCCGGCGAATGACCATCCCGCCATTGCTATGGCGCTTGATGCGACCTTTGTGCTGCAGGGCCCAAGTGGTCAGCGCAAAGTCAAGGCGGTGGATTTTTTCCACGGCACCTATATGACGGATATGGCCGAGGATGAAATCATGGTCTCTATCGAGATCACTCCGTTTGCCCCTAACACCGGCTACGCCTACCACAAGCTCAAGCGCAAAACAGGTGACTGGGCTACAGCGGCTTCAGCGGTGGTGCTGCAGATGTCTGGTGGCAAGGTCGCGCATGTCGCCATTGGCTTGACTAATGTCGCGCCGACTGCGCTACGTGCAACTGCTGCGGAACAGCTGATGCTGGGTCAGCAGATCACGCCCGCTCTGATGGACAAGGTCGCCCAGAGCGTGCGCTCGATTTGCGACCCGGCCGAAGACTTACGTGGTGATGCCGAGTACAAGACAGCGATGGCGGGCGAGATGACCCGTCGTGCCATCGCTGCCGCAGTCGCTCACTGCCAATAATATAAATAGGAGAAAGACCTCATGAGCAAGAAAATCGTCTCCATGACCATTAATGGCAAGAAGGTGGAAGAAGCCGTTGAGTCGCGCACGCTGCTGGTGCACTTTTTACGCGAAAAAATGAATTTGACGGGGGCTCACATCGGCTGTGAAACCAGCCACTGCGGTGCCTGTACGGTGGATATCGACGGTGAATCCGTCAAGGCTTGCACCTGCTTCGCGGTCCAGTGCGAAGGTAGCGAGGTTATTACGGTTGAGGGCCTGGCAACGGGGGGGGTGCTTCACGCTGTCCAGGAGGGGTTCTACAAAGAGCATGGTCTGCAGTGCGGCTTCTGCACGCCGGGCATGCTCATACGTGCCTACCGCTTCTTGCAAGACAATCCAGATCCGACCGAAGAGGAAATACGGGTAGGGATGTCAGGCAATCTCTGCCGTTGCACTGGCTACCAGAACATTATCAAAGCAGTTCAGTACGCTGCAGCCAAGTTGCGCGAGGACGCGCACAAGCCTGTCACTGCCTGAGCGCATCGAAATTTACCGGAGACTCTCATGAATGCACCCGATCGAAAGGCTGCCCTGCAAGGCATGGGCGATTCGCGCCTGCGCAAGGAAGATGCTCGTTTCATTCAAGGTAAGGGCAATTATGTTGACGACATCAAGCTTCCCGGCATGGTTCACATGGATATTGTGCGCTCGCCGCTGGCACATGCGCGTATCAAGAAAATCAACAAGGAAAAAGCACTCGCCATTCCCGGTGTGATCGCCGTTCTCACAGCAGATGATCTCAAACCGCTCAAACTGCACTGGATGCCGACGCTGGCCGGGGATGTCGCGGCCGTGCTTGCTGATGAAAAGGTTCACTTCCAGATGCAGGAGGTCGCTGTCGTTCTCGCCGATGATCGTTACATTGCAGCCGACGGTGTCGAGGCCGTCGAGGTGGAGTATGAAGAGCTGCCTGTCGTGATTGATCCGTTCAAGGCACTAGAGAAGGATGCGCCGGTACTGCGTGAAGATCTGGTCGGCAAGACCGAGGGCGCGCACGGCCATCGCTATCATCACAATCACATTTTTACCTGGGATGCGGGCGACAAGGAAGCGACTGATGCGGCATTCAAGACTGCACCGGTCACGGTATCGGAAAAACTTCTCTATCCGCGTGTACATCCCTGTCCCTTGGAAACCTGCGGCGCGGTGGCATCGTTTGATCCGGTTCGCGGCGAACTGACCACCTACATGAC
>JBEDGK010000212.1:0-19897 GCA_041174665.1 Pseudomonadota bacterium | reverse complement strand
CATCACGTCATTTGCCACTCAGCAGTGCGGCGCGAAGCTTGGGCGCGCTGGTCTTGGGATGCAGCCAGATACCGAAAAAAGCCGCACCGAACTCCGGATCGCTGACTTCGCCAATGGCGTTGCCATCACGAACGAAACGGGTCGGCTGTCCGGGGGCATACAGCCCGATCAGTTGGGTGCCTTCTTCTACATCCGGGAAAATTTTTTTCATTGCACCCAGCCAGGCATCGTGTTGCGCTGATGTGCCTATACCTAGTTTTTTGATCTCATCGATACTGGCCACTGCGATCCGTTCGCCATACAACCTGCGCGCATACACCAGCTCCAGTGCGAGGTTGCCAGCCGCCCAGTTCGATGACGAAAAATTTTTCTTATCAGCCCACAGTCGGGCTTCGTACAGACTCAGCCCGAACCAGGTGTAATTGCCCTTGCCCAGCAAGCTGGCGTCGGGCACCGCTGCTTTGACCGCTGCCGACTGCGCGAGTGCTGCACTCGCCAATCCAATCTGCATCGCTGTCAACAACATCAGTAGCCAGCCATATTGCTTGGCTTTCTGCATGAGAATGATCCTTACGACTTCTGCAAAGTGAACTGGAACAGATCGATACTGCCTGCACGGAACCCCGCTTCGCAATACGCGAGATAAAACTGCCAGGTGCGGATAAAGCGATCGTCAAATCCCTGTGCGCGAACTTCGGCTTCCTGAGCACGGAAATCTTCATCCCACAGCGCCAGGGTGCGCGCATAGTCGAGTCCAAACGCCAGCTCGTTGACCACGGTGAGGCCGTGCCGTTCGGCATGTGCACGGAACACGTCGGGTGAGGGCAGCATCCCGCCCGGGAAGATGTATTGCTGAATGAAATCCGTGCCCTTGCGGTAGCGCTCGAAAAGCTCATCGGCAATCGTGATCGTCTGTATGCAGGCACGGCCACCGATTTTCAGGCGCTGCGCGACACAGGCGAAGTAGCTGTCCCAGTATTGTTCGCCGACTGCCTCGAACATCTCGATGGAGGCAATCGCATCGAATTCGCCGCGCACATCGCGATAATCCTGCAGCCGTAATTCGGTGTGGCTGGCATGACCGGCGTCTGCCAGGCGCTGCTGTGCGAAGGCAAGCTGCTCGGACGAGAGCGTCAGTCCGGTGATGTGCATGCCTCGAGCAGCAGCCAGCTCTGCAAAACCACCCCAGCCACAGCCGATTTCGAGCACATGATCACCAGCGCGAGCACCGGTCTCCGACAAAATACGCTCATACTTGGCCTGTTGCGCTTGCTGCAGTGTCATGTCTGGCGATGCGAACAGGGCGCTGGAGTAAGTCATCGACGGATCCAGCCACAGCGTGTAAAAACGGTTGCCGATGTCATAGTGCGCGTGGATATTGCGACGGCTGCCGGCGCGCGAATTCCGATTGAACAGATGCCGCACGCGATACAGCAGACTGCCCCACCAGTTGCCATAGATCGCCGCTTCGAGCGCGTGGCGGTTGTGGATGAACAGCTCGAGCAGTTTTGCCAGATTGTCGGTTTGCCAGTCGCCAGCGATGTAGCTTTCGGCAAAGCCGATATCGCCTGAGCGAACCGCCGCCAGACAGGGCTCCCAGCTGCTCAATCGTAGTGTGACTGGCGGGCTGTCATCGCCGAAATGCAGCACGCTGCCATCCGGACATTCCAGCCGCAATGCGCCATGTGCCATCTTGTGCAGCATTTGCAGCACGATGCGCACTTGGGCGGGCACCTTGCCCGACTGTGCATAGCTGGTGACGATCTGCTCGTTGAGTGCGAGCGAGGGTGACAGAGGTTTATTCATCGGCTCAGGGAGGTCGGGGGTGGCAGGGGTTTGCTGAAGAAAGGCACACGCTTGATGAACAGCCTGAGCGCCTGCCAGTGAATACGCGCGATCACGCCCATCGTCATGAGTGGATGACGAAGAAAAGCCAGTGCGGCACTGGCGGTGGACAAGGGCTGTAATCTGCCCGAGATACTAGTGAGCAAAAGCGGCCCCTGTGCATCGTCATAGTCGATGCGGGAGACGATGCGCTCAATGTCCTGATTACCGACTTGTTGCGTGGTGCGCATGAAGCGGAATCGGTACTGTCCTTCGACAGCGCAGAAAGGGGATACATGAAAAACTTTTTTGGCAGACATCGTCATGCCCCATTGCATCGCGTCGCCGGTATCGAGCAGATAGCAGTGGCGCTCGCCGAAGGTGTTGTTCACTTCGCAGACAATCGCGCGCAGCTCACCGTTACGACGGTGGCAGAACCAGAACGACACCGGGTTGAACACATAACCCAGCACGCGAGGGAAGGTTTGTAGCCAGATCTCGCCATCGGCATCGCTGATGCCTTCGGATTGCAGTAAACCATCTATCCATGGCAAGAGCGCGCTGTGGCCATCGCCATGGTCGCGATCATGAAACGCGATCAGGTTGAAGCGGTTGCGTGAGCACAGGCGGTTGTCGAAGCCCGCATCACCGAGCGCGCGCAGCGGCAGCATCAGCGTGAACACGCCATAGCTGAACGTGTTCTCGGCGGGGCGCAAGCGGCTGTGTCGCACCTGTCCGGTGGAGATCAAGGGGCGCGGTGTCAGTGTCTGCATGCGTTTCTCCTTGCGTCGTTTCAGGCAGCGCGCTTGAGTGTTGCGCTATCTGTGAGTTTGGCAATGCTGCCGGCCACAGCCAGTCCGGATTTGAGTCCGTCTTCATGAAATCCATAGCCCGTCCATGCGCCGGCAAACCAGGTGTTGCGCAAGCCTTGTATCGACGGCAGCGCCTGCTGTGCGGCGATGGCTGCGGCATCAAACACTGGGTGGGCATAGTCGAACTCGGCAATCACCTTGGCGGGATCAATCGGCGATACGGGATTCAGCGTGACGATGGCTTGCTGACGGAAGGGCAGCGGCTGAAGTTTATTGATGAGATAGTGAACACAGACCTGCGGTTCGGTCACGCCCGAGGTTTCATAATTCCACGCTGACCAGGCTTTTTTCAGCGTGGGCAGGCAGCGCTCATCGGTATGCAGCACCGCGTGGTTCGGCTGGTAGCGCACGGCCGAGAGCAGCTTGTGCTCGGCGGCGCTGGCATCCGCGAGGATCGCCAGGCTCTGGTCGCTGTGGCAGGCCAGCACGGCATGATCGAAGCGCTGCTCGCCAGCATCGGTGACGACGCTGACTTGCACACTGCCGCCGACATCCGCGCGCGTGACCGAACGTACAGGCGTGGCCAGAAACGGGTGCGCGATCGCTGGCAGCATCTTCTGAACGTAGTGCTTCGCACCTCCGGTCACGGTGTACCACTGCGGACGGTTGTTGACCTGTATCAGCCCGTGGTTATGGCAGAAGCGCACGAACGTCGCGAGCGGAAAGGCGAGCATCTGTTCGGTCGGACAGGACCAGATGCAGCCTGCCATCGGCAGCAGATACCAGTCGCGAAACTCGGTGCTGTACGACTGCTGCTCCAGGAAGTCGCCGAGTGACACGGCTTCCAGTGCACCTTCGCTTTCTGCCATCGCCGTGGTCTGGCGATTGAAGCGCAGAATGTCCGAGATCATCCGCAGGAAGCGCGGGCTGAACAGATTGCGGCGTTGCGCGAAGACTGTGTCGAGATTCGATCCCGCCCACTCCAGCCATCGGCCATCGGCCAGCGGCAGTTTGACGGCGAATGACATGTCACTGGCGCTCGTGTGCACGCCGAGCTCGTCAAACAGGCGAACCAGATTCGGATAAGTACGATGGTTAAAGACGAGGAAGCCCGTATCGACGCCGTGCGTGATGCCATCGAGCGTGACATCGACCGTGTTCGTATGGCCGCCGAAATACCGGCCCGCTTCGAACAACGAGACTTCATGGCCGTCACGAGAGAGCTGCCATGCGGCGGAAAGTCCAGAAATGCCAGAGCCTATGACTGCGATCTTCATGCGATTTCCAGACTTTAAGTGCTGCTGGTTGAAGCGCGGCGATGGAATAAAAATGCTGCGGCGCCCGTCGGGGAGAAATACGGGTTGGGGGAAGATCGCCCCGAGCATGCCGCCGGCACAAGCCGGGAGGCACTGCAGCAAAAACTTTACTTACTGCGCAGCCAGCGCTTTTTCGAGAGCGCTGACAAATGTTTTTTCATCCGGGCGCGTGGTGCTGCCGTAGTTGGCGACCAGTTTGCCCTCACGATCGATCAGATACTTGTTGAAGTTCCACGAGGGCGCTTTGGCGCCAGCCTTGATCAGCGCGGCAAACAGCGCGTTCGCTTCTTTGCCTTTCACCGACGTCTTCGCAAACATCGGGAACTTCACGCCGTAGGTGTTGTAGCAAAAATCGGCGATTTCCTTGTTATTGCCGGGCTCCTGGCTGAAGTCGTTCGACGGAAAGCCGAGAATCACCAGTCCTTTGTCCTTGTAATTCGCGTAGAGTTTTTCCAGTCCTTCGTACTGAGAGGTGAAGCCGCAGTAGCTGGCCGTGTTCACTACCAGCACCACCTTGCCGCTGTACTGGCAGAGGTTTTGCGACGAGTCATCCTGAAGGCGGTTGAATTTGTGATTCAGCAGTGCGGGGCACTCGTTGGCAGCAGCAGATGTAACGGCGCTCGCCATCGTCAATCCCAGAACGAGTGGGAAAGTCGTCAGGCACTGACGAATAAAGAGGGTGTGAAGTTGGATCATCGCTGGAATACCAAAAGGTTTTAATTTAAACTCCATGGTCATTCTAGCGCATTCTGGACAGAAAAGTGCCCCCACCGTACATAATGTTTTCAAATTTCCTCAAGCAGCAGTTTTTTCTATTGATCATGGCTTTTTGTGAAAGTAAGTATTTACATCTAAAAGATTGGAGAACTCGCTGATGCGCGAGCTCATCCTTGTCCTGGGCGATCAGCTGAGCTTTGACAGCCCCTCGCTCGCCGATTTTGACCCTGTGCGAGACCGTGTGCTGATGATCGAAGCCTCTGGCGAGGCGACGGCGGTTTGGTCGCACAAGGCGCGGATAGCCATTTTCCTGTCCGCGATGCGGCATTTTGCGAACGGTGTGGCGGCACGCGGCTGGCCCTTTGACTACGTCCAACTCGACGATTCCGGGCCGTCGGATTTTGCCGGGCGTCTGCGCGCGGCGCTGAAACGCCACCGGCCGCAAACGCTGCGCCTGGTCGAGCCCGGTGAGTGGCGAATGTTGCAGATAATCGAAGATGTCTGCAAAAAAGAAGGCATTTCGCTTAAATTGCTCGACGATACGCATTTCATGTGCAGCCGTCATGAGTTCGCGCAATGGGCGAAAGGAAAGAAAGAGCTGCGGCTGGAATTCTTTTATCGCGTCATGCGGCGGCAGTATCGGGTGCTGATGGACGGGCCCGAGCCTGTAGGCGGTCAGTGGAACTTCGATGCCGAGAACCGCAGCGCCTACCCAAAACGTACGGGGCCCGGCGCCATACCGCCACCGGCCTGGTTCGAACCCGATCCCGTCACCCAAGAAGTGCTCGCTCTGGTCGAGAAGCACTTCCCCGATCATCCGGGGCGGCTCGATCAGTTCGGTTGGCCGGTCAACCGGGAGCAGGCATTGCATGCGCTGGAAGTGTTCATCGAGCATCGCCTCGCTCAGTTCGGCACCTACCAGGACGCGATGTGGACCGACACGCCAGTGGGATGGCACTCTTTGTTGTCAGCGGCGCTGAATCTGCATCTCCTTGATCCGCGCGAGGTGATCGCCGCCGCTGAGTCGGCCTACAGCAAAGGGCGCGTGTCTCTGGAGAGCGCAGAGGGCTTCATTCGTCAGATACTCGGCTGGCGTGAATTCATCCGTGGCATGTACTGGCTGGACATGCCCGGTCTGAAAGAAGCCAATCATTTTGGTCATCAGCGCACATTGCCAGGCTGGTTCTGGACAGGCCAGACGCAGATGGCTTGCATGCGTGACAGCTTAAAGCAGACACTGGCGCTGGGTTATGCGCACCACATACAGCGACTGATGGTAATCGGGAATTTCGCGACCTTGGCTGAGCTATCTCCGCAGCAGGTGGCCGACTGGTTCCTTGCGATCTATGTCGATGCGATCGAGTGGGTCGAGTTACCGAACACGGCCGGTATGGCCTTGCACGCCTGTGGCAGCCGCTTTACCAGCAAGCCCTACGTGGCGAGCGGCGCCTACGTCAGTCGGCAGAGTAACTACTGCGCGGGCTGCCGCTATGACCCCGCGCAGCGCACCGGCGACACAGCCTGTCCCTATACGACGCTGTACTGGCATTTCATTTCGAGGCACGAAAAAGCCTTGGCAGGCAATCCCCGCACTGCGCTGATGGCAAAGAACCTTCACAAGCTCAGCAGCGAGGAGCAATCAGGCATCGCCAAGCGGGCCGCAGTGTTGCTGAAGAATCTCGAAGCGCTCTAAATGCAGGCCCACCGTAAGGCAGCCTGCAGCGCCTGTCTGAGCGCGTGTTTCACCCGGGCGACTGCCAGGTCATGCCGGATACCCCGCAGGCGATCAGGGACTTTACTTTTGAAGCGTCATCGAATGCGCATCCTTTGTTGGTAGAATCTTGTAACCAATCAATATCTCGCATGCCCATGCTGTACCCTGAACTTTTCCGCTCGCTTGAACAAGTCCGCTGGAACATGGAAACTGACATCCCCTGGGACAGTTTCGACGCCAGCAAGCTGACCGATGAGCAGGCGCAGACCATCAAGATGAACGCAATCACTGAGTGGTCGGCATTGCCGGCGACCGAGATGTTCTTGCGCGACAATCGCAATGACAGTGATTTTTCAGCATTCATGTCAGTCTGGTTTTTTGAAGAGCAGAAGCACTCGCTGGTGCTGATGGAATATCTGCGGCGTTTCCGTCCCGAGCTGGTGCCTACTGAAGAAGAGCTGCACCATGTGCGTTTCGAGTTCGATCCTGCGCCACCACTGGAAACCCTGATGCTGCACTTCTGCGGCGAGATCCGCCTGAACCACTGGTACCGCTGCGCGGCTGACTGGCATACTGAGCCTGTCATCAAGCACATCTACAAAACCATCAGCCATGATGAGGCGCGGCACGGCGGTGCCTACCTGCGCTACATGAAAAAAGCGCTAGCCGAGGTCGGTGACACCGCGCGCGCCGCTTTTGCGAAAATCGGCGTATTGATGGCCTCTGCAAGGCGTACCGACAAACCGCTGCATCCGACCAATCTGCACGTGAACCAAGCGCTGTATCCGAACGATACCGTGCAGAGCCGCTTGCCAGATCCACAATGGCTGGAAGCTTGGCTCGATCATCAGATCCGCTTCGACAGCGACTGGGAAAAGAGAGTCATCGATCGCATCCTGCATAACCTCTCGCTGCTGTTTGAGCGTAGCTTCGAATCGGTGCAAGACCTTAACCGCTACCGAAAGGAAGCCGTCGCACGCCTCGCGCCTCAGGCCTCGGCGGATACGGCGCCCGCATCCACGCTGTAAACCATCGGCTGACTACAAGCGACTGCGAATGAACACGAACACAAAACGCCGGACGCTGATCAAAGCTTTGCTAGGAGGCGGTGTGCTACCACTGCTGCCGGCTGTTCTGATTGCTGCCACCAAGCCGCAGATCACGGTCTATAAAACTGCCAGCTGCGGATGCTGCAAAGACTGGATAGTTCACCTCGAACAGAATGGCTTTGCAGTGCTTGCGCATGATGTGCCAGGCACCGGACCGTATCGGGAACGCTATGGTGTGCCGCGCGCACTGGCCTCCTGTCACACCGCCGTCATCGATGGTTATGCCATCGAAGGACATGTGCCCGCGGACGACATCAAGCGACTGATCACCGAAAAGCCCAAGGCACGCGGCCTGTCCGTGCCCGGTATGCCCGTAGGTAGCCCCGGCATGGAGGTCAGGGGTGAGCGTCGAGATGCGTTTGATGTCGTGCTGTTCGATGACGATGGACGCCGCCAAATCTACCGTCATTACGAAGCTCAGTAGTACTTTTCGTCCGATCCCCGCGGACGCTGAGAATTCCTCAATTCCCAGCGTTCTGCCACGTTCCGCAGTTGAGTCATCCAGGCGCAGATATCTTCGCCGCGGAAGATCAGTTGCCGCTTAGACGCCGACGTTTCGCCAGACATTCAATCATGACGGGTTGATCGCTCATCGATCATTTTCGGCCAATGTCATCGCTACATTGATTGAAGACCGAACTTCAATCCGACAAGAGACCTGTTGGCTGATATGCATACCATTTTACGAATGATTTCAGTGAAAAATTCGATCTCACTTCTCTTCCTCACATCGCCTCGCAATACTGAGCGCTCCGTTGCCTTGGGCTGCTTTCGGTAGGCTGAGCATCCCGCCAGAGTTCTCTGACTACCGTTGGCTCTTCTTGCCGGGGGTGGCTCAAGGCGCGGACCCTTCGGGGTTCTGCGCACCGCATCCCAACAGGTCAGGCACACGCTGGTGTCTGCCACCCGCCAAAGAATTCCATGATGTTGAGAACATTTTTTAAGCGACTCGCCGCAGGTCTTTCAATATTTACGGCGTCTACCGCAGGTGCGTATGACAACACGCGCTACCCCCCGTTCGAAGCAAGCTTGACAGGGCGAGGCTTTCAGAACATCAGCATTCATCCCAACGGTGAAGAATGGCTGATTTCGGAATACAGCGATGCATTCACTCCGTATGCAAATTGCTCTTTGCTTATCTATAGTCTGCGTGATCATTCCTATAAGCGCTTGGATCTTCCAACAAGTTACGATTACGTGGGGGCTAATTTCTCACCATCAGGGGAGCAGATCGTATTTGTTCGTCAGCCACCCTCGAAAAAAGGCGATCACGCTGACATCAAGAACAGCTACGCTAATGGTGAGATAGTAATCATGAATCGTGATGGCAGTGGCTATCGCGTATTGCCAATCCCGCGGAACCGAATTCTCTTTCCGATCTTATCGCCATCAGGCGAAAAACTTGCCTACCTCGTGGCAAGCTCCGACAAGCCGCTGGCACGGGGGATGAACATGGCATTTTATGAAATTTGGGAATTTGATTTCAAGTCGGGCGAGCACCAGCTTTTCGCTGGCCCAATCAATTTTTATCACGCGGCTGTGATTAGCTATTTGTCAGAATCCGAGATCATCGCTGGGGCCATATTTCCAGAACATACGGGTACCGTCGAACGCCCAGACTATCTCGGTCAATATCAGGCCAGTGAGATTTTCCGAATCAAACGCGGTATGCGATTTGCTCCTGAGCCCGGCTATTATGACTTGCCGTATGCAAAACTTCCGACGACTGATCGTAAAAGGAATATTTTTTACCAAACTGCACCCGCTAACATAGGGTTTTCCCTCGTCAGAAGAGATGCCTCGGGCAACACAACGCTATGGCGAGAACCTAGGATGAATATGGCATCGGTATCACGATATTCGGCCGCCCCGTCGGGAGACTATGTGGCTTTCATTTATCGCGGACCACCTCTGAGAAGTAAGCACGGAACGAGTGCCCTTGGATATTTCGACCTGAAAACTGAAAAATGGATTCCAGTCATTCCACCCCTGGTGAGCGAATCTACTCTGATCCCATTAAAACTACATCGCTAATCGCTTTCCGAGACCAGATGTCACATCAACTTCTCATCAAGGAAAGTGTCCATGACATCAGATTTCGGAAGAATCGCCATCCGGGAATTCAGTATTTTGTCGCCAAGCTCTTGGATTCCGACGGCATTTTATAATTGCAGACCCGGGTACACCAACGGCACAAGAAATTCGCCCGCGGTCGGCCACTGGTTGCAGCACCGAGCGCGCCCGCCATGTTCAGCTAAAGCGATGCCGATGGATTGCGTCGCGTGTCTTGCGCGCGACGCGGCCTTGGGTGGTCGCTCTGGGTCGGGCAAACTGTGTCGATGATGTTGTGTACGTAGTTCGCCGCTTCAGTGGGCTGATTCAGTGATCGTGATGCTCATGCATGCCGTTGGCGGGTTTGGCTGGCGCGCCAGTCTCGACCACGTCGGCGGTGACCCGGATCTTGCCGGCGTCTCGAAAAATCAGGGTGACCGGAATCTTCTCGCCTGCCTTCAGCGATTTTTTCAGCCCCATCAGCATCAGGTGATAGCCGTGGCCAGACTGCATCGCGATTTTTTCACCGGCCTTGATCGCCAGGCTGTCGACGGCACGCATCTTCATCACATCGCCTTCCATGTTCATGGAATGAATCTCCACGCGCTCGGCAGCAGGGCTGGAGGCGGATAGCAGTACGTCATCATTTTTGCCCCGGTTTTCTATCTGCAGGAAGGCGGCGCTATTGGGCATTTTGCCCACCGAAGCGCGGGCTTGTGCCTGGCTGATGACGATCGGGTTTTTCGCTGCAGCGAGCGCCTCTCCAGTGACTGTCGACAGCAAGATGAGGGTCAGAGCGATTCGTTTCAGCATGACGATGTCCTTTTCTATTGCTTTGAAAATGGGTTTCACTGCACGAGATTATAAAACTGCAGCTAACTCAAGATCCGCCCGCGAATCCATGTTGGCGCCACGCCTCGAAGACAGTAATCGCTACGGCATTCGACAGATTCAGGCTGCGATTGTCAGGGCGCATGGGTAATCTGATCCGCTGATTTTGCGGGAAAGATTCTCGGAGTGCCGTGTCCAGTCCTTTGGTTTCGGAGCCGAACACGAACACATCACCGGGCAAGAATTTCATGGTCGCGAACAGCGCCGAGCCGTGCGTGGTGAATGCAAACAGCCGCGCGGGATCCGGTTGGGTGCTGTGCAGGAAGCCGTCCCAGTTCTGGTGGACTTTCATCTCGGCGTATTCATGGTAGTCCAGACCGGCGCGACGCAGGCGCGCATCTTCGAGCGGGAATCCCAGTGGTTCGACAAGGTGCAGCTGAGCGCCAGTGTTCGCGCATAGCCTGATGACATTACCGGTATTTGGCGGAATTTCTGGCTCCACCAGTACGACATGAAACATGAATTCTCCATCCAAAAATCGCTGATTGAATCATGCACCCCGCAAGATTCAGCGTGTCGGCGTTCGCGTCAGCACCAGATTGCTGATTCGTGCAGCGCCATGTCGCTTCAGGCAAGCGCCCAGTTCTTGCAAAGTATGCCCGGTGGTCATCACATCATCGACGATCACGACATGCTGATTTTCGATGACGCGGCGATCTCGTACCGCGAATGCGCCGCGCATGTTAACCCGCCTTTGCGTCAGAGGCAGTTCTGCTTGTGCGCGGGTGTTTCTGGTGCGCACGCAACTATCGATGATCAGCGGCATGTTCCATGCGCGTGCAAGCGGCCGGGCTATTTCGAGCGCCTGATTGAAGCCGCGTTGTTCCAGTCGATCGTGCGATAGTGGTACGGGTAGCAGAACATCCGCCGCTTGCAACGACGAGCCAGCAGCACGGATCAATAAGCCCCCAAACGCACTCGCCAATGGCAGTTGCGCGCGGAATTTCAGGTCTTGCACCAGTGAGTCGATCGGCGGCGCGTAGTCTGCCACGACTATCGTCTGGTCAAATGCTGGCGGCTCGCTTCGACAGGCACCGCATAGGGTATCGGTGTGGACGCTGCTCATCATTTTCAGCCCGCACCTGATACAGCGCGATGTGTCGCTGCCCACAAGGTCACTCATACAGGCGTCGCATAGCGCTGCGGAGTGGCTCATGCCGCACATCAGGCAATCAGAAGGCAGAAGTCGTTGTGAGACTGCGCGAGCCAGTGTATTTACCCATGGGCGCCATCTCTGTGGCTTGATGCTGAAATGCTTTGGCATGTATGCGTTTGTGATGTGTCGAGAGGCACCCGGTCTGAGAGGTTGAGCGGCTGCGTTACACTGCGCAGCATTATTTCATTTGCGTTGACGGATTCATGTCTCCAGTACCCGACAAAGATGACAGCAGTCGGGCGAGCGCACCTATCTCGCTGCGCCGGGTGCGTCAGCTTTTTTCCGTGCCCTCTCGCTGCGAACGCTCTCAGTTCCTGCGTCGCGAGATATCGGGCCGAATGTTCGAGCGACTGTCGCTGATCAAGACCCATCCTTCCCGCTTGCTGGATGCGGGATGTGGCGAGGGCGACGATCTGATGTCATTGAAGCAGGCTTTCCCGCAGGCCGAGCTGTTCGGCGTGGATGCGTCGATAGCCATGCTGGCGATGTCGCGGCACCGCAGCCAGCAGGCGGAATCGGGTATGAAAAAATTGCTTCGCCGCTGGCGCGCGGGCTCGGGCGTTGCGGAGGCGACGCATCAGGCGTGCGCCGATTTCGGCAGGCTGCCGCTCGCTGCGTCCAGTATGGACATGCTGTGGTCCAATCTCGCGCTGCACTGGCACCCTCAGCCGCATCGGGTCATGCGCGAATGGGCGCGGGTGTTGCGCGCGGATGGCTTGCTGATGTTCAGCGCTTTTGGCCCCGATACGTTTGCCGAACTCAGGATGGCGTATGCCAAGGCTGGCCTCGGTCCCGCCGTGCTGCCCTTCGTCGATCTGCACGACTACGGCGACATGATGATTGAAGCGGGTTTTGCTGATCCGGTGATGGATATGGAGAAATTAAATATCACTTATTCATCAAGCGATGAGTTGCTTGCCGACGTCAGGGCTTTTGGCGGAAACCCCCTCGTCGAGCGTAAACCAGGGTTGACAGGCCGCGCAGCATTCGCGGCGCTCAAGCGGGGGTTAGACGAGCAGAAGGCTGCAGATGGACGCATTTCGCTGTCTGTGGAGGTCGTTTATGGCCATGCTTTTCGTTCGCTGCCGAAAAAAAACCTTGCCGGGGAAAGCATCGTCCACCTTCATCGACGGTAGAAAGAGAATTTTTCGTGCGAAAAAAAACCGCTCGGTTTACATGGGAATAGCCGTTGGCTGTCGGTTTGCCCACCTTATTCTTTTCGCTTATACTCCCGAAGCTTTCTTTGGCTCAATTGCAGGCCCATTTTTGGGTCAGGATGTGGTGACATGGCGAAACGCGAGTGGATTTTGAAAAAAAATTGCTCGATTTCGCCGAGACAGCTCGCTAAGGCCTACGCGGCGCTGTGCACGTCATCGTTTCTTGTCGCGGCGTATTTCGTGATGCAGGGTGCTTGGATGGTGATGGTGTTTGCGGTGCTGGAGATGTTCGCGGTAGCGGCGGCTTTCATATTTTTTGGCCGTCATGCAATGGACAGGGAATGCATCTCGCTCAGCGAAGCAGAACTGAGGGTTGATCTGGTGCAGGCGGAGCAAAGCCTTTCTTTTCATCTTGATCCGCGTCGTACGCGGGTTGCGATACCAGAGCCCCGTCAGCGGCTGATCCGACTCGAAGCCAACGGTGAAAGGGTCGAGGTTGGCAGATACCTCACTGAACGCAAGCGACAGGAATTCGCACATGAGCTGAACCGTGAATTATCGGGCTTCCGGCTTGGTGCGCAGGCGGTTGTCCAAAACCAATGATCAGAGAACTGCATTTCAATCAGGCTTTTGAGGACTGAGGATTATATGAAACACGCGAAGCGCCTACTCTTTTCGCTGATGGCTGCGGCCGGGACATTGCTGTCCGGCTCAGTGCTGGCGGTCAATGACATGGTCGGCGGTCCAGCTGTTCACCAGCTGAACTTCCAGCAACCGGTGACCTCCATCGCGGCTGATGTATACGAACTGCACGTCTGGATGATCGTTATTTGCGTCGCCATCTTCATCGCCGTATTCGGCGTGATGTTCTACTCCATCCTCAAGCATCGCAAGTCGCTGGGTTACAAGGCGGCCAGCTTCCACGAGAGCACGTCGGTCGAGATCGCATGGACGGTAGTTCCCTTCGTGATCGTTGTCCTGATGGCGCTGCCCGCCACCAAGACCGTGGTCGCAATGAAAGACACGTCCAACGCCGATATCACCATCAAAGCCACGGGCATGCAGTGGAAGTGGGGCTACGATTATCTGAAGGGTGAAGGCGAGGGCATCGCTTTCTTGTCCGCATTGTCTACCCCACGGGATCAGATCCAGAACCTGGCGCCCAAAGGCGACAACTATCTGCTCGAAGTCGACCATCCGCTGGTCGTTCCAGTCAACAAGAAAATCCGTATCGTCACGACTGCAAATGACGTGATCCACGCATGGGGCGTGCCCGCCTTCAGTGTGAAGCAGGATGCGATCCCAGGTTTTGTCCGAGACACCTGGTTCAAGGCCGAAAAGATCGGCACCTACCGCGGCAACTGCTACGAGCTGTGCGGCAAGGAGCATGCTTTCATGCCCATCGTGGTGAACGTGGTCAGCGAGGAGGACTACGCGAAGTGGGTGGGAGAGCAAAAGAAGTTGATGGCAGCCAGCGCTGATGATCCAAACAAGACCTGGACCGTGGCTGATCTCGCAGCGCGAGGCGAGCAAGTCTACGCAGCCAACTGCGTGGCCTGCCACCAAGCCAATGGCAAAGGTGTTCCTGGCGCATTCCCTGCGCTGGACGGCTCGCAGATGGTCAACGGCCCCCAGGACGGCCAGATCGGCATTCTGCTCAACGGCAAGAACGGCATGCCGGGCTGGAAGGCTACGCTGTCCGACACCGAGATCGCAGCGGTCATCACCTACACTCGCAATACCTGGTCGAACAAGGCATCCGACAACATCGTTCAGCCCGCCGAAGTTCTGGCTGCGCGCAAGTAATCGAGAAATCAGGAGAATCCCATGAGCACAACCCTTGATCACGCACACGGTCACGCCAACGACCACGCCCACGACCACGACGATCATCATCCGCACGGCTGGCGTCGTTGGCTTTACGCGACCAATCACAAGGATATCGGTACCCTGTACCTGTGGTTCTCATTCGTGATGCTGCTGACCGGCGGTCTGCTGGCGCTGGGTATTCGCGCCGAACTGTTCAAGCCCGGTCTGCAACTGTTTCAGCCAGAGTTCTTCAACCAGCTGACCACCATGCACGGCCTGATCATGGTGTTCGGCGCGATCATGCCGGCTTTCGTTGGTTTCGCAAACTGGATGATACCGTTGCAGATCGGCGCCGCCGATATGGCTTTCGCGCGCATGAACAACTTCTCATTCTGGCTGCTGCCTCCGGCGGCGATCCTGCTGGTTGGCTCCTTCCTCGTTCCCGGCGGCGCAACCGCTGCGGGCTGGACACTGTATGCCCCGCTGTCCACGCAAATGGGTATCGGTATGGACATGGGCATTTTCGCGATGCACATCATGGGTGCGTCGTCGATCATGGGCTCGATCAACATCGTCACCACCATCTTGAACATGCGCGCTCCGGGCATGACGCTGATGAAGATGCCGATGTTCGTCTGGACCTGGTTGATCACGGCTTACCTGTTGATTGCCGTGATGCCGGTTCTGGCAGGCGCGATCACCATGACGCTGACTGATCGCCATTTTGGTACTTCGTTCTTCAATGCAGCAGGTGGTGGCGATCCGGTGATGTACCAGCACATCTTCTGGTTCTTCGGCCATCCCGAGGTATACATCATGATTCTGCCGGCATTCGGCATCGTGTCGCAGATCATCCCTGCCTTTTCCCGCAAGCCGCTGTTCGGCTACACCTCGATGGTGTATGCGACGTCGTCGATCGCCATCCTGTCGTTCATCGTCTGGGCGCATCACATGTTCAGCACCGGCATGCCGGTGACCAGCCAGCTGTTCTTCATGTACGCGACGATGTTGATCGCTGTTCCTACCGGCGTGAAAGTGTTCAACTGGATCGCGACGATGTGGAAGGGCTCGATGACGTTCGAGACACCGATGCTGTGGGCAATCGGCTTCATCTTTGTGTTCACGATGGGTGGCTTCACTGGTCTTATCTGTGCGATCACGCCGGTTGACATTCAGCTTCAGGATACCTACTACGTGGTTGCGCACTTCCACTACGTGCTGGTAGCGGGCTCGCTGTTTGCGCTGTTCGCAGGCTTTTACTACTGGGCGCCGAAGTGGACCGGTTTCATGTACAACGAGACCCGTGGCCAGATCCATTTCTGGGCTTCGCTGATCACGTTCAATGTCACGTTCTTCCCGATGCACTTCCTGGGTCTGGCTGGCATGCCGCGTCGCTATGCTGACTACGCAGCGCAGTTCACTGACTTCAACATGATCGCGTCGATCGGTGCGTTTGGTTTCGGTTTGTCGCAGGCGTACTTCCTGTTCTTCGTCGTGTTGCCCTCCATCCGCGGTGGCGAGAAGGCGGCGGCCAAGCCTTGGGATGGTGCCGAGGGTCTTGAATGGACCGTGCCGAGCCCGGCACCCTTCCATACCTTCGAGACTCCGCCGACGGTCAAGTAATATCCGGGGTAGGTAATCAATAGGCAGGCTGGCGTGAACCGCCAGCCTGCCTCGTAGCATGACGCGAAGCAAAGGTTCAGATGTCTGATCAGAACAAGCCTGGCAATTTGCGCACTGCGCTGATTCTGTTGTCGGTGGCTGTGGCGTTTTTTATTGGTGTGATCGTCAAGCACACGCTGCTGCGCTGAAGAACATGGATACGCAGGAGCAAACTGCCGGCCAGCGCAAGCAGAGGCGTAATGCCCGAATGCTGGGCAAACTAGTCATGGTCGCAGTGCTGATGTTCGGCTTCGGCTATTCGCTAGTGCCGCTGTACAAGAAGATCTGCGAGATCACCGGCATCAATGTGCTCGCAGTGCAGGAAACAGTCGACGTAAAGCCGGCGAACACTCAAGTGGACACCAGCCGCACGATCACGGTGGAGTTTGATGCGAACACGACCGGCCCTTGGAGGTTCAAGCCCGTCGTGGCTAGCCTGGAGGTGCATCCGGGCGAGATGGCGCAAGTGGTCTATGAGGTAGTCAATACGCAGGGCAGGGCGATGGAGGCTCAAGCAATACCGAGCTATGCGCCCATTGAAGCAGGACAGTTCTTCCGCAAGCTCGAGTGCTTTTGTTTCAAGCAGCAAACACTGGGTCCGCAAGAGTCGCGGCAGATGCCTGTGAGCTTTTACATTGATCCGTCGCTGCCGAAAAATGTAAAGACCATCACCCTGTCATACACTTTTTTCGAGGTGGGGCTGAAGGGTAAGTCGAGTTGATGGGAGCAGGTTGATGAACGAGCTGAAGGAAGCCGTGCAGCGCAAGATCTCGTTCGGCGCCACGGTCAGGGCGGTGCTCTGGTCTTTCTTCGGCGTGAGAAAGAAAAGCGACTACGATGAAGACGTGCAAAACCTCAATCCGGTGCATGTCATTGTCGCGGGCATTATCGCAGCTGCGCTGTTCGTTTTGGGGCTGCTGATGGTCGTAAAGTTAGTGGTGGCGGCATAAGTTTTAATAATCACGCCGTATTTTCATCGCGGGTAACACAATTTTGAACACTGTAATCAGGGGAAGTCGATGAGCACTCAACATGGTCAAGCGCCGTATTACTTTGTACCCAGTCCCTCCAAATGGCCGGTGCTGATGGGCACCGCCTTGCTGGTGACGATGGCGGGTGCCTCCGCATGGGTCAATGGCGTGGGCTGGGGCAAGCCGGTCAATATTCTTGGGATCATCTCGGCACTGGTGGTCCTATATTACTGGTTTGGCGACGCGATCGCCGAATCCGAAGGCGGGCTGTACAACGCGCGTATCGATACCTCATATCGCTGGAGCATGAGCTGGTTTATCTTCTCCGAGGTCATGTTCTTTGGGGCATTCTTTGGCGCGTTGTTCTACGCTCGTGCGATTTCCATGCCCTGGCTGGCGGATCTTGATCACAAGATTCTGTGGCCTGACTTCTCTGCAAACTGGGGTAATACGGGCCCGGCGGGTACGATCGAGAAGTTCCAGACCATGGGTCCGTTCTGGATCCCGACCATCAACACGGCGCTGCTGCTGACCTCGGGCGTGACACTGACCATCTCCCATCATGCGCTGCGCGCAGGCGACCGCAGCAAGACCGCGCTGTGGCTGTTCATCACCATCGTGCTTGGCGCAATCTTCCTTGGGTTCCAAGCCTATGAGTATTCGCATGCCTACCAAGATCTGAACCTGAAGCTAACTTCCGGGATCTATGGTTCGACCTTTTTCATGTTGACCGGTTTTCATGGCTTTCATGTGACCATGGGTGCGATCATGTTGGCTGTCGTGCTGTATCGCGTGATGAAAGGGCACTTTACGCCGGATCATCATTTTGCGTTCGAAGGCGCGGCATGGTACTGGCACTTTGTTGACGTGGTCTGGCTGGGTCTCTACGTTATCGTGTACTGGATGTAAGCGGTCACGGAACAAACAAAAAAGCCGCACTGGTGTGCGGCTTTTTTACTGGATCGGATCTAAAGACATTCGAGTATGCTGAAAACCTGACTCAATAGGCGATGCCGGTCGGCTGTATCCAACCGAGGCGATTCGCCACGAGAATCAGCACAAACAGCAATACTGAAAATCCAACGCGAAACGCCAGGGCGTGCACGGTGCGGTTGCTGCGACCCTTGTCACGCATCAGGAAGACAAGCGCAGAGCCGAGGCTGGCAATGATCAGGATGAAGGCAATGCCGACGACAATTTTCATGATGGGCTGCGTGAGACGCTGCACCAAGCGCAAGCAAAGCCTTCTCTGGCGCATGACTAGCGAGTAAAGACTCTATTCTAATGCGAATGCACTTTCGTCTGCGCTGGGTTCCTTTGGTGGCCACGGTTGTCGTGTGCGCCATCGGTATTTCGCTTGGTAACTGGCAGATGCGGCGTGCCGAAGAAAAGCGCGTGCTTCAGCAGCAGCTGATAGGTCGAGCAGGCTTTGACCCATTGAATGCCAGCGCTTTAAAGTCGGGTGAGCTGCCTGACGAGTTTCGTCGCGTGACAGCCGAGGGCGAGTTTGTCAGGGAATGGGGCGTCTACTTGGACAATCGTCCTCTGCGTGGCAAGAGCGGTTTTTACCTGCTCATGCCGGTGAAGCTCGTCGGCAGCACGCAGTCGGTTCTGGTCTTGCGCGGCTGGTTTCCGCGCGATGCGCGTGATCCGAATCGGCTGCCCGAGATACCATTTCCGCCATCACCGGTGCATCTCGAGGGCAAGGTGCGCCACTCCGCTGGCAAGCTGATGCAACTGGGCCAGGCGGGCGAACTCAGGCCGGGCGCCATCGTTCAGAATGCCGAGATCGCCGATTTTATTCGCGCCAGCAAGCTACCCCTGCATACTTTTATAATCGAACAAACGAGCGACACTGGCGACGGACTGGTGCGCGACTGGCCGTTGCCATCGACAGGTATTGATACCCACAAAGGCTATGCATTTCAGTGGTATGCACTGTCTGCGGCAGCGCTGATTTTTTTTCTTGTGACCGGATTCCGACGTGCAAGCAAGTGAAAGCCTCTCACCCACCGAGGTGAAAAAAAAGACTTACCGGGCCCTGTTTCTCGTGATCGCCGCCTGTGCGGCCCCCGTGGTCTTGTCCTATCTCACCTACTACGTGATCAAGCCGCAGGCTCGTAACAACTACGGTGACCTGATCGATCCGCGAGCGTACCCCCTACCGGATCTGGCCAGCGTGGATCTCGAGGGGCAGCCAGCTTCGCTGGCGCAGCTGCGTGGAAAGTGGATATTGCTGCAAGTTGATAGTGCGAGCTGCGAGGCGGCTTGCCAGCAAAAGCTGTACTACATGCGGCAGCTGCGGCTCACCCAGGGCAAGGAGATGGATCGTGTCGAACGCGTGTGGCTGGTGACCGATGATGCGCCACTGGACATCAGCTTGATGAAGCAATACGACGGTACGCACTTCATGCGTGTTGATCCGCAAAAGCTTGCGGCCTGGCTGCCCGTGCTTGAGGGCGCTGAAGCGACCAAAGCCAGCGATCATCTCTACATGATCGATCCCCTGGGTAACCTGATGATGCGGTTCCCGAAAGACCCTGACGCCAACAAGATCAAAAAAGACCTGACACGCCTGCTAAGGGCGTCGGGCATCGGCTGATCATGTTGTTCGCACTGGCCTTGAAGGGCGTGCTGATGGCGTTGATACCGGCCACGCTCGTTTATCTGTCTCGTGGCGCCGATCGTTTTCGCAAGCTTGCGTGGG
>JBEDGK010000211.1:0-4574 GCA_041174665.1 Pseudomonadota bacterium | reverse complement strand
TGTCACGTCGCAAGTCTGTCAGTCCGCACGATAGCCTGGGCTCCAACCTGATCGTCCAGGTCAAGGGCGGCAAAGTGATGCGTACGCTGCCGATGGAGAACGAGGCCATCAACGAATGCTGGCTGTCCGATCGTGACCGCTTCGCCTACGAGGGCCTGAACAGCGAAGACCGCCTGACCGCACCAATGATCAAGCAGGGCGGGCAGTGGCAGACGACAGACTGGCAGACCGCGCTGGAGTACGTCGCGCACGGGCTACGCAATATTCGTCATGAACATGGCCCTGATTCACTCGCCGCGCTTGCTACACCGTACTCGACGCTGGAAGAACTGTCGCTGCTGCAGAAAATTGTTCGCGGCATGGGCTCGGAAAATGTCGATTTCCGCCTGCGTCAGTCGGATTTCATTGACGATCGCAAGATGATGCCCTGGATGGGGATGAGCATCGAGACATTCAGCCAGTTGAAACGTGTGTTCATCGTCGGTTCTTTCCTGCGTAAAGATCATCCCTTGCTCGCTGCGAGGCTGCGACAGGCGGTGCGCCGTGGCGCGCAGGTGTCGGTGCTGCACGCCACTGACGATGATCTGCTCATGCCGCTGGCGAACAAGCTGATCGCCGCACCAGCCGACTGGACCGCGCTGCTCGGCGAGGTTGCTGTCGCCGTCGCTCAGCACAAAAACATGCCGGTGCCGGCCGAGCTGGCCGCGCTGCAGCCCTCATCCACGGCAAAGCAGATCGCCGCAGGCTTGCTCTCTGGCGAGCCGCGCGCGATCATGCTCGGTAACGCGGCTGTGCAGCATCCTCAGGCATCACAGCTGCATGCGATTGCGCAGTGGATCGCAGAGAATACGTCGGCATCCTTGGGTTATCTGACTGAAGCGGCGAATACCGTCGGTGGCTATCTGGCGAATGCTTTCCCGTCGAATGGTGTCAATGCAAAGCGTTTGATCGAGCAGCCGCGCAAGGCATATCTGCTGCTGAATGTCGAACCCGAGCATGATTGCGCCAATCCGCAGATGGCGCGCGCCGCGCTGGATCAGGCAGACATGGTCGTCGTCATGTCGCCGTTCAAACAAAGCCTTGAATACGCCGACGTGCTGTTGCCGACAGCGCCGTTCTCCGAAACCTCCGGGACCTTCGTCAATGCCGAAGGTCGTGCGCAAGGCTTCAACGGCACGGTCAAGCCGCTCGGTGACACTCGTCCGGGCTGGAAAGTGCTGCGCGTACTCGGCAATCTGCTGTCGCTGGAGGGCTTCAACTACGACAGCTCCGAAGAAATACGCAATGAAGTCCTCGGCGCGAAGACGCTCGAAGGCCTGGATTTGTCAGCGCGCCTCAATAACCGTGCCGCGCTCAGGCTGGAACCGCCGCAGGTGGCGGATGCGTTGCGAGGCTTGCAGCGTGTGGCGGATGTGCCCGTCTACTTCAGCGATGCGATCGTTCGCCGTGCCGAGGCGCTGCAACAGACGACTGACGCGCGTACTCCAAAGGCTATCTTGTCTGCCGCGCTCGCCGAGAAGCTCGGTGTCAGCGAGGGCGCGACGGTGCGCGTTACCCAGGGCAAGGCGACGGTCATGCTGGCTTGCGCGATTGACGGCAGCTTGCCGGCCCATGTTGTTCGAGTGGCCGCTGCGCATTCGGCGACGCTGGCGCTGGGTGAGATGTTCGGTGCCATCTCGGTGGAGAAAGCCTGATGGATCAGATCATCAACCTGCTGACCAGCACCGGTGGTGAAGCGCTGGGGCCGGCTTGGCCGATCGCCTGGATACTGATCAAGATTGTCGCTGTGACGCTGCCACTGATGGGCTGCGTTGCCTACCTCACGCTGTGGGAGCGCAAGATGATCGGTTGGATGCACGTGCGTCTGGGCCCCAATCGGGTCGGCCCCGCGGGCTTGCTGCAGCCGATTGCCGATGCGCTGAAGCTGCTGATGAAAGAAATCGTCGTTCCCGCCAAGGCCAACAAGGCCTTGTTCGTGATTGCACCGGTGATGACCATCATGCCGGCGCTTGCCGCTTGGTCAGTGGTGCCGTTTGGTCCGGAAAAGGCACTGGCGAATGTGAACGCCGGCCTGCTGTTCGTGATGGCGATCACCTCGCTGGAAGTGTACGGGGTGATCATCGCTGGCTGGGCATCGAATTCCAAATACGCTTTCCTCGGCGCGATGCGCGCGTCGGCGCAGATGGTCTCGTACGAGATCGCGATGGGCTTCGTGCTGGTGATCGTGCTGATGGTATCGGGTAGCCTGAACCTGTCGGCCATCGTGGCGGGGCAGACCAAGGGTGTGTTCGCCGACATGGGACTGAACTTCCTATCCTGGAACTGGTTGCCGCTGCTGCCGATGTTCGGTGTCTACATCATTTCCGGCATCGCCGAGACTGCGCGGCACCCGTTTGACGTGGTCGAGGGCGAGTCCGAGATTGTCGCTGGTCACATGGTCGAATACTCTGGCATGTCATTTGCGATGTTCTTTCTCGCCGAGTACGCCAACATGATCCTCATATCGATCATGGCCACGCTGATGTTCCTCGGCGGCTGGAGCGCACCGCTGGCCGTGCTGGGCTTCATACCGGGATGGATTTGGCTGGGCATCAAGACTTTCCTGGTCGTGTCCATCTTCATCTGGGTGCGCGCATCATTCCCTCGCTATCGCTACGATCAGATCATGCGCCTGGGTTGGAAAGTCTTCATTCCACTGACCGTGATCTATCTCGTGATTGTCGCGGTCTGGATGCAGACCCCTTGGAACATCTGGAAATGAAACGAGGCTGAGACATTATGGAAGCCATCAAAGATTTCTTCGGCAGCCTGATGCTGCGCGAGCTCTTCAAAGGGCTGGCGCTGACCGGTCGCTACATGTTCGCTCGCAAGATCACGGTGCAATTCCCGGAGGAGAAGACGCCGCAGTCGCCGCGCTTCCGCGGCTTGCATGCGTTGCGCCGGTACCCGAACGGTGAAGAGCGCTGCATCGCCTGCAAGTTGTGCGAGGCTGTATGCCCGGCTTTGGCGATCAGCATTGAATCCGACCAGCGCGAGGATGGCTCGCGCCGGACCACGCGCTATGACATCGACCTGACCAAATGCATCTTCTGCGGTTTCTGCGAAGAGTCCTGCCCGGTGGATTCCATCGTCGAGACCCACATTCTGGAATATCACGGCGAAAAGCGCGGTGACCTGTACTACACGAAGGACATGCTGCTGGCCATCGGTGACAAGTACGAGGCTGAGATCGCCGCCAACCGCGCTGCTGATGCGCGCTACCGCTAAGGCCTCACATGGAATTCACCGCCGTCCTGTTCTACGTGTTTGCTGCCTTGCTGGTGTTTGCCGCGCTGCGCGTGGTCACCGATCCCAATCCGGTGCACGCCGCCTTGTACCTGATTCTGTCCTTCTTCTCGGCTTCAGCGATCTGGATGCTGCTCAAGGCGGAGTTCCTGGCGATTGTGCTGGTGCTCGTGTACGTTGGCGCGGTGATGGTGCTTTTTCTGTTTGTAGTGATGATGCTGGATATCGACATGGCCAAGCTGCGTGCGGGTATCTGGGGACATTTGCCTTTCGCGGTAACGATAGGAGTCGTGATCGCGGCCGAGATGGTGGCAGTGCTTGTCAGTGGTTTTATCAACCAGCCGGAGACCGCCGCCGGAAATATCGGTGACACGAAAGAGCTGGGCAAGCTGATCTACACGAATTATCTGTACGCGTTCGAGGTAGCGGCGCTGATCCTGCTGGCAGCTCTGGTGGCCGCGGTGGCGCTTACACTGCGTCGCCGCAAGGACACCAAGTATTTTGATCCTGGTCTCGCGGTCAAGACCCGCCGTGAAGATCGCATTCGCATCGTCAGCATGGCACCAGAAAGCTCGCGCGCTGCCAACCAGTCTGCTGCCGACAACTCCTGAGGCCAGTCATGGACATCACACTCGCCCATTACCTGACGCTCGGCGCGATCCTGTTCGCGATTGCGGTGGTCGGCATTTTCCTTAACCGCAAGAATGTGATCATCATCCTGATGTCGATCGAGCTGATGCTACTGGCGGTGAACATGAATTTCGTCGCGTTCTCCCATTATCTGGGCGATGCGGCCGGACAGATCTTTGTTTTCTTCATTCTGACCGTCGCCGCTGCAGAGTCTGCGATTGGTCTGGCGATTCTGGTGGTGCTGTTCCGTAACCTGAACACGATCAATGTCGAAGACCTTGATCGTCTGAAGGGCTGATCCGAAAAAATAACGCTAGGTTTCCATGACAGTGCAACTGAATCCTGATCTCCTGCTGATCGTTCCGCTGGCGCCGCTGGCGGGCTCCATGATCGCAGGTCTTCTCGGCACCCGTTTCTTCGGCAATCTGATCGGCCGCACCGCATCGCACAGCGCAACCATTCTGGGCGTACTGGTCGCCTTCCTGATCTCTGCCCAAACCTTGATGCTCGTGCTGGATGGCGCGACCTACCATGGCTCGGTCTACACCTGGATGACGCTGGGTGAGCTGAAGCTGGAGATCGGTTTTCTGATTGACAGCCTGACCGCCATCATGATGTGCGTAGTGACCTTTGTCTCGCTGATGGTGCATATCTATACC
>JBEDGK010000210.1:0-7162 GCA_041174665.1 Pseudomonadota bacterium | reverse complement strand
GCAAGGACGCGCAGGGCCTCTTGTACTCGTTCACATTGCCCACAGGCAATGAAGCGATCAGTTCCTTGCAGATGGCGGCGGGACAGAGCTTGACGTTCTCCGACATCACCATCGGAGGTTCTGTGCCGTCAATTACAACGGCCGCCTCGTCCTTGCCTGGCACCAATATCAACGTGCCCACCACCGTGGTCGAGCAAAGCCTCAACACGGCCAACTTTGGCATCACGACCCCCCTGGCCGGCGCCACTTACGAGTATTGGGACTACAGTTCGGCGAATGCGAGCAAGTGGACGGCGATACCCACCGCCAACCTGTCTGCATTCGTTCCGCTGGGGCAGGCTCTCTCAATTTCGCCGAACCTGTTTTCGACAAACTACAGCACCACCAAGCAAACCGACCGTCCACTTAACGCAGACGTGACTGGTGCCGCAGACCTATCGGCCATGGGAGTTATTACGGCTGGCGCCAATAACAACTCCGATAACAAGATGTTGTACAGCGTCGTGAAGACCGCCACTGGGAACGCAACCAATGACGGGGTGGCTCTGGCCGGCTTTGCGATTTACCGCGTCGCCGCAGACATCAAAATCGTCTACCGAAAAGACGGTGACAGCACCAGCACCACCTTGACGACAACGGGCGCTTTCAGCAATGGCATTGCTGCGGCTGATGTTTACACGGTGGGCTTCAGCCTCGGCGCTGTCTCAGGCAGCAACCGGGAGCTCAAGGTGTTTGTGGGTGGCGACATCACCAGCGGCCTCACTTCGGCAGCTTATGACACCAAGCTGCTGCCCAGTGAATTTCCTCTGCGGGAATACACATTCAGCGTTCCATTGGCCGCTGTCCAGTTGACCAATACAGGGACCAGCGGGCTCAACAAATGGACTGTTTACGATGGCGTAACCTACCGGAATTTGACTAACCAGCTTATCGAAATGATGGGAGGCAACGTCACTGCGACCGGAGTAGCGGAGGGCGGGAGCTCCAATTTCAACTCCCCTCTCAGCCTCGGAAGCGGGACCTTCAGTACACCTGGCTGGCAATCAGACGCATTAATGTCATCTTATGCGTCCACGACACCACTGTTTTACGCACCGCTTTACACAGCGGCGAGCCAGCCGCTTCAAATCCGCGTGACGGACGTCTACGGCAATATCAAGCTCATCAGCGTGCCATTGGCGAACTTCACTGCTGGCAATCAGTTCACGGTGGTGGCTGGTGATTTCGCGTCCAGCCCAGACGTTGCACTGTCTCAGATTGCGCTAGAAGATTCGACGACCGACTTCACCAGTGTTGCGGACTATGCTTTGGATGATTTGTTCCTGGTCACAGCCACGGACAGCAATGGCGCCGCGGTGGATTATTTGGACGAGGCGACCGGGCAAATGCTGGACCTGGCCATCAAGCTGCGAGGTTTCGCGTCCGTTGCAGAACTCGATGGTGGCACGCATGTCACGGTGAGCCCATTGACCGAGCTTGCCGTTCGGCTGGCGACCAGCGCGGGTGGGTCAATGACCCAGCAAACCGCCAAGGAGGCCGTGCTGGCGGTGCAAAACGTCTTCCATGTCGACGACCTTAACGGAGACGTCCTGACGGTCACTTCGTCCGATTACAACGAGGCTGATGGGATAAGCAGCGCCGAACACATGGGCCAGATCTTGGCGCTGCTCTCGGGCGGTGATACCGTCATGGGCAGCATGGATGCGGCGCTGGCGCAGCTTGAGGCCATCCTGAGCGGTCAGGTCACCCCGAAGAATGTAAGCGTGATCTTTGGGCAGTGGAGCCGCGCGTTTGAAGCGGGACCAAATGGTCACCTGGCAGACCTGAGTGGCCTCGTTGAAAGTCTATCGGCACTGCATGGGGGGGCTTCCACGCCGACCACGGCGGATATCCAGAATGCCGCCACATACCGCATCGATCCGGTGGCCTTCCAGCAGCTGACCTGGCAATCCGGTGGCAGCGATGTGTCGGCCACCTCCAGCGCCAGCACCGCCGGCACCGCGGGCTCCAACGACCTGACGCTGCAAATGGTGCTTGACCGCGAAGACGGGCCGGGCATGGTGCTGGGCGACCATGTGAAGGTGTATGCCGACGGCGAACTGGTGTACGACTACCAGGAGCACGGCGCGGCCGGCCAGCTGATGAGCGACCTGAGCTTCGACATCGACCTGTCGCAGGTGTCGGCCGGCAACCGCGCCGATGGCCAAGTGGTGCTGAGCCTGAAGTACGAGCACTACGGTAACAGCCCCACGCCGGTGGTGATGGACATGGCAGACCATTGGACCTACAGCATTTTCTAACCACAATTGTACAAACGGGCCAATCGACAGGGGTTCGATTGGCCCGTCCTAAACCCGAAGAAAAATAAATAAGGTCTGACTTTGAAACAAATTAAATGTCATCAAAACAGCACCTGCAAGCGCTTGTCTGGGTTGCCATCGCGCAACGCCCTTTGGGCTTGGGCGGTGGCTGCGCTGTTCTCCATGCAGGCACAGGCCTTGGAGGTGCGGCATATCGTTGAGGCGGCCGTGGCCAACCACCCCATCATGCAAGGGCAGCGCGCCCTGCGGTGCAATGCGTGAATGCTCCAATGGGCAAGGGTGCTGCGATGAGCGACGATCCTGCCCATGTCTGAATCGCTCGATCTGCAAAACCTGGACGTCGCAACGCGGCAGGCGGTGCAGGAGTTGCTTGACAGGCTCGCGCAACAGACTGCTCTGGCGCAGCAGCATGTGATCGTCATTGAGCGTCAGGCCGGCGAGATCAAACACAAGACGGTCCTGCTGGACAAGCTCACCTACGAGATGGCCGTGCTCAAGCGGCTCAAGTTTGCTGCCAAGACCGAGGCACTGAATGCCGAGCAGCGCAGCTTGCTGCAAGACTCGCTGGAAGAGGACCTGCAAGCGGTGGGCGAAGAGATCGAGCAACTGCAAACACCGGCCGAGCGCGCCGGGGATGCCGGCAGGCGCCAGCCCAAACGCCTGCCGCTGCCAGCGCATCTGCCGCGCCAAGAGTTTGTGCATGAACCCGAGAGCACTGAGTGCTGCGGCCAGCCCATGACCCGAATGGGCGAGGAGGCCAGCGAGAAGCTCGACTATCAGCCCGGCGTGTTCACGGTACACCGCCATGTGCGCGGCAAATGGGTCTGCGCCTGCTGCAGCACACTCAAACAGCAGCCGGTCGATGCGCACATCATCGACAAAGGCCTGGCCACTACCGGTTTGCTGGCCCATGTGCTGGTGGCCACCTGAGTCGTAATGGTGCTTGTGGGAGCCCGGCAACACGAAGTTCCTATGCCAGAACGCACCAGGAGCATTGCCATGGGCCCTCCAACCATAGATTAGTGGCTGCCCAAGAATCCATGAGCGCAGGCTCAGGAGTTGGGTGCTATCGATCAAATGATCTACGAGTTCCATAGCCACCTCAAGCTGAAATAACCACCTGCGCATCGTCCAGCGCGGGATAGAACTTGAATCCGGCCTTCAATCGAATCGAATCACCTACGTCGAGACCGATCGGCAAAACTTTGACAGTGGTCCTACCTTGACTAGTTCGTTTGCGAGTCTTGGGCAAATAGCCATTGATCGCCTCAAAGTAAATCTCAGCGTCGTCCGTCAAGGGATTTCCTACGCCGTCCACGATCTGCACTGAGAACTCGATCGGTGTATTGAGTTTGGCCTCTTCAGGCGGACTGACCTGTATAGAGGGAAAGATCATTTCTCGTGTGATTTCATTTGTCTCGTATCCCAGACTCATGATGTCTTGCGCTTCCAGGCCTTCGATGACATAGCCTCCAAGAGAGGTGTGTAGATTGAGGGTCAAAAAGCACTCGTCAAAAGTGCTGTCTGCAAACGGCACGTTGAAGCTCAGCATGTAGTTTTCCTTACCGAGCTTGTACATCTGTATCAGTTCAAATGCGGTGAACCGAGTGGGCATTGAGAAGGTGTAAGAAGGAAACGGCGCGAGCCACTTCCCACTTTTCCAATCAAACGAACAGCTAAAGACCTGTCGATCTGCCCAATTTCGACTGAGCCTCAAATCCTTGGTTCGCACCACTAACCGGTCTAGCTCGAAATAGTTCTTCTCACCAATGGAGAAAGCCACCTGATGATCTTCGGAATTCATCAACGGGGTCGCAAAGATCACTGAAACTTCTTCATTGACGCGATCGACCAGCACCTTCAGTGCATAGTCCTGCGCCCGTGACATGTAGCCTGAGCGGTTGATATAAGCTTTCACGGCCAAATCTCCCGCTCAGCAGCAACCACAACATGCACAGTTGCAGTTGCAGTTGCAGTTGGTTCGACAATTGAAAGCGGTTGTCCCGCAATTGCAATTAGAGTAGCTGCCGCAGTTGCAATTACAGTTGCAGGCGCGGTACCAGCGGTGGTACTCGCCACCACCAATTTCATCTTGCGCGAGGTAGTACCCGTCGTAGTTGTAGCTGGAGCTTGGTATTGCGTTGTTGCCGTAGCTGGTCCCACCGGCGCCATCGTACTGGCCCATGTTGGCGCAATAGTTGAAGCCCAGACCCCATGTCCACCAGTTCAGATTGGGCGGTGTCCAGTATGCTGTACCTGCGCAGTTGCCAGTAGGTAGCACACCATTACAGTTGCCCGCCAAATCATCGTAGTACTGGTTGCTGCGACCCATCTCCCCAATATCTTGGCCATCGTTCATGCGATAGCCAGTGTTACGAGCGTTATCTGCAGACCCGGACTGGGACGAGTAGATAACCGCCCCACTCCCCATATAGAGATGCCCGGTCATCGTATCGCCCGTTTTCACCAGACGATTTGAAAAGTCAACGGTAGCGTTCCCGTTAGTATCAGGAGAATTGCCGTTGACCGATCTCACAAAGGCGGTGGAGTCATATCCGTCTAGCTTGTCGGCGTCAGCGGCCTTGGCAGTAATGCCGAGGTATGCGGTGTTGTGGTTGTGCGTGCTTGAAGCAAAAGCACTCGCATGCTGACCGTCGAGCAGGTCGGCATCCAACCCACTACCCATGCCATCAACGGTCAGAAGCTTTGCGAGCACATCGGCAGCGGTATAGGTAGCTGCGTTGAGCTTGGCAGCGAACTGAGTATCGATCCCACTGGACAGGTCCATGATGAAGCGCCAGTTGTCGGGGTTGGAGCCGATCAACTGGTAGAGCTTCAATTGGTCCGTGCGGTAGCAGAGCATCCCGATCTGAAGATTGGTTGTCGGGAAAGTTGTTCCGCTGTTGCAGGAAATTCCTGTCTTGTCGTTGTTCAGAATCTCAATGAGCGAATCGGACAACGTTCTGGACGACGGTATGTCGGTGAAGTTTTGCATCTAATACCCCTGTGCAATCCAGGTAAAGGAGCCGGTCACACGGGTGCCGGAACTGTTTTCAAGAATGGCGGTAAAGCCTGTCGTGGTGACTGAGCCGAGCAGACGTGGGATGGCCACTGCGCTTCCACCCTTGTGGGTCATGGTCACCTCTGGTGCGACCCGAAAGCTGCGTGAAAAATAGATCACGGCACCAGCGGCTGCATCGGTGATCTGGGCAGTGCCTCGATCGAAGATGTCCGGAACATCCACTGTCACCCGCAGGGCGTCGATAAATCCGCGGTCTGAGTTGCGCGAATTCAAGACGGCTCTAAAGAGCGCACGCCGGTAGGTGTAGTCACCCTGGATGAAATCCCGAAAGTCGGTGTAGCCCGGCGGATGCCCCGCCTCAACGATGGCAGCAAAGTCTTGCTCAGTAATCTCGGTGGTGCCGACGATCATGTCGCTGATCACCCCGTTGGCATGCCTGCGGTACTGCTCGGCCAACGCCAAAGCCTCACGAGCTGTCAGGCGCATAGCCTTTCGAAGAGCATCTGAAACCGCGAGACTCTCCGTCAGATTGCGACGGTAGGCCACCGTACGACCCAACACCTCCCCCCAAGCGACTGCCTCTGCCACTCGCTTGATCGACTGTCGCGCCCCCTTGTCAGTGCTGCTGAAAGCTTCCACAAACGGTTTTCGGACCTGCTTGGCACCCAGATCGCTGAGACCCAAACCTTCGCTGATGCGCAAAATGAAGGCAATCAGGTCGGTGTAGGTCTCGGCAAACGCCACCGCCTCAGCGATTCGCTTGGTTATCAGGCGATCCAAGTCATCCCCTAGCCCAAAGGCTTCGAAGGCGCTCTTGGTGACACCTCGTTGAGGCGACTCCAAAAAAGGGAGGGTTTCGGCCAAGCGCTTGATGCTGGTCTGACGCAATCCGTCAGACCAGACTAAGTTCTCTACAGAGCTTTTTGTTAGCACCCTTGTAAGGTAATCGGATGCTTGGAAGGCCTCCTGAACCTCCTTGCGTGCGGCTTTCCCGGGGACCTCGTTGAACGACATTGTTTCGACCCAACGAAGGACAAAGGCGATCAGGTCTGAGTAGGTTTCGCCAAACCCGACAGATTCTGATTCGCGCAAGGTCAACTGCTTAGCTAACCTCTCGGCAAAGGCAAGGCCTTCGCTGGAGCGCTTGGTCCATTGCCTTCCTGTCGCCTCGACCAAAGCAAGGGTCACGGCCACCGCCACGTTGTAGACGGCGGGATAGGCCGTAGTCCAGTTCTTTCCGGCGCTCGCGCTCGACCATGTAAAGCCAGCAGAAGCCCAGGTGTACCTTGCACCCTGGGTCTCGCTGACCGTCACCGTATCGGGCATGACAATCAGCTCATCGTGAATGTGAAGACCGCAGTCAGGCTGTCATCCGCACCCTTGTTGACCACGGGGAACACCACACGATCGAGCATGATTCCCCCAGTTGATGCGTTGAAAACGCCAGCCTCAGTAAGAGCTCCGGTGCTGTCGCCAGCGAGGAAATCCGCTGTGAAGGTGAAAGTCTTTGTTCCCGCGGTGTGGGCATAGGTGGCTGCATTGCGGTCGATTTCAGTCACCAGCGCTGACTGGGTGGCAGCCGCAGCGGTGGTACCAGTCCCCAGCGCGATGAAGCCCATCACTCCGGGCCGGCTGACTGATTTACCGATCGCATCGGCAATGAAGTCAAAGCCAACGTTGACGATGATGTTGTCCTTGTGGACCGTTTCGATCTCACCGCTTGCGCAGCGAAGAATGAGGGTCATTGCGCCGTGAAGCTGCATGGATTCGTCGATCATGAAAGGTCCTCGTGAAATGGAATGGATAAAGAAAATGGCGC
>JBEDGK010000209.1:0-3159 GCA_041174665.1 Pseudomonadota bacterium | reverse complement strand
GTACATCACCATTCATTCGATCACGTCCTACTTCATCTCGGGGGCGGTCAAGCTGCTTCAACCCGAGTGGCGCGACGGCAGGATACTGACGCATTTTCTGGATGGGGGCATCCACGGGCCGCTGCCCGCAGACAGTCTGTTTCGTCATCGCCGTGTCGCGATGACTGCCTCCTGGTGTTTCATCGTTTGGGAATGTCTGTTCCCGCTAGCGCTAGCGGGACCGCAGTGGGCGATGATGTGCTGCGGCGTGGCGGCGGTTTTTCACCTGCTGGTGTTCCGGTTTTTCGGATTGAACCGCTTTGTCTGGGCATGGTTTGCGAGCTTTCCGGCAATTATTTACTGCTCGGGACAGTGGTAAGTCGTCCTATAGTTCGCCCCGCGCCGCCAAGTCGCAAGCCGCTTTCATTGACAGCGTCGCCATCTCCTCCAGCCATCCAAGATCAAGCTCCTGATGCGCCTCGCAAATGAACCAGGGCTCTCGCGAGTCCGGCTCCAGCATGACACCATGCTCAATGAGTTTCCATGCAAACGCACGATACAAATCGCTGTTGGTCACGCGCCAGTCGCGATAATTGGTAGGCACAGTCGGCGTGAAGTGGATACCGAACATCGCCGGCGGACCCGCAAACGCATATTCGATGCCGGCGCCTGTAAACACACGGCCCAGCAAATCGCGGATCTGCGCACCCACCCGGTCTATCGTCTTCAGCGCATCCGTCTGATCGAGTATCTTCAGCGTGGCATGGGCGGCCGAGAGCGCCACCAGATTGCCCGTGTAGGTACCACCGTGCACGACGCCACCCTTGTAAGAACCCACAACGTCCATGACCTCAGCACGGCCGCCAAAAGCGGCCACCGGATAGCCATTGCCCATCGCCTTTGCATAGGTGGTCAGATCGGCATGGATGCCGTACAACTGCTGCGCGCCGCCCCTGGCGACGCGAAAACCGGTCTTGACCTCGTCGATTACCAGCATCGCGCCATGTTCCGTGCACAGGTCGCGCAGGCGCTGCAGCCATGCCTGAGTGGCCGAGATGCTGCCCGCATTACCGATGATGGGTTCCAGCACCACGCAGGCGATCTGCTCGCCGCGATGTCTGAACAAGGCTTCGAGCATCGGCGTGTCATTCAGCACGATGAGTTCGACCAAATCACGCGCCTGTCCCGGGATGCCGCCACCGAAAGGAATGACCGACGGCGGCAGACTGCCCTCCGGATCCCAATGCTCGATGTCCGACTTCCACATCATCTCGTCATACAGACCGTGGAATCCACCCTCGACGATGACGACGCGGTCGCGTTTTGTAAAGCCACGTGCGGTGCGCACTGCGCCCATCACCGCTTCGGTGCCCGAGTTCGCAAAACGCATTTTTTCGATGTTGGGGCACATTGATTTGATCTGCTTGACGACTTCCGTGTCGAGCGAGGTCGCAAATCCGGACAAAGTACCGCGCTGCGTAATCTGCTCGACAACAGCAGCGTCGACACGTTCATCGCGATAACCGAGAATGATCGGGCCATAGCCCAAACGAAAATCAACATAGCGACGGCCATCGCAATCGGTCAGCCAGCAGCCTTTGGAAGATTCGACAAAGACTGTGCGCTCATCACCCCAGTAGCGATAGTTCTCAGCCACTCCTTGCGGCATGTGGCGATGCGCCTCGGCCATCAACTGCACCTGTCGTGCTCCGCGCTTGCTGAATTCCTGCATAGTCTCTCGTCAGATCAAGTAGCTCACAGTGGCTGCCCATGCGGTGGGCGAAGCAGCAGGCCGACACGTTCCTCCAGCAGCTTTACCACATGGAGCTCGGCAGCAGATTCGCCGTAAGTCTCCATCGCCTGCCGGAACAGCTGTTCGACGAAGCGGCCCATGGTCAGTTCGTAGCCCTGGCTGCGCGCAATCTCGTTCACCAGACCTAGATCCTTGCAGCACAGCGCCAGCGAAAAACTCGGGTCGTAGTGACCTGCGAAAATGGAAGGTACATCATGCTCGGCGACCCAGCTATTGCCTGCGCTCGATTTGATCGCCTCCCATACAATCTCCAGTGGCACGCCGGCCTTCGCTCCCAACATCAGACCCTCGCCGATCGCCGCAGCGCTGACGAACCAGAGCAGATTGGTCAGCAGTTTGATGGTTGCGCCATTGCCGGGCGCACCCACATGAAACACTTTGTTGCCCAGCACATCCAGGAGAGTTTTGTGTTTTTCAAAGCAATGCGCATCGCCGCCGACAAAAATCGACAGCCGCCCCTCGGCCGCCGCATCGATTGCGTTCGTGATCGGCGCCTCTAGAAAATCTATTCCGCGCTCCTTGGCCTTGTCCACCAGTTCACGGGCAAGATCAGCGGCACTCGTAGAGGTATCGATGATGGTTGTCCCCGCCGGCAGCGAGGCGATCAGCCCCTCCTCGCCCAGCATGACCTCGCGCACCTGGGGCGGTCCCGGTAAGGAGCTGATGACGACGTCGCATTGTGACGCGCCCTCGGCAAGGCTTGCCACCTTGCGAGCACCCATGCTGACCAGGCTGGCAGTTTTTTCAGCCGCCTTGTCGAATACACACAGCGTGTAGCCCGCACGGATGAGATTGGTGGCCATGGGCTTGCCCATGTTACCGACCCCGACAAAGAAAAGGCGCGGTTTGCCCGCGCCCGAGGCACCTGTTTTCGTGGAAGCGGTCATGACAAATCAGACCTTCCTGAACGCGATGAAGTGGCTTGATTTCTCGGCACTGGCGTCATGTTCGAAACCATGCTCGGCAAGCAGCGCCAGCGCCTCCGGCCATCGGTAAGTACGGTAGTTAATGGTCTGCGACATCACGATATGTGCGTGATCGGCAAGGTAGTAATGCTTGACGAAGCCATGCTCTGCCGGTTCGATTTTTTGCGAATACAGCATGCCATTGGAGATCGGTTTTTCATAATCATGATGCGGGCCTTGAATGCCCAGCAGCAGCCGACCGCCTGAGTTGACATGACGAGCCACGCGCGCCAGTCCTTGGCGGTTTTCTTCTTCCTGATACAAATGGCTGACCATGAAAGGTTCGCTATCGCCATCGACTACAAAATACCAGACACCGCCATACGAGAAAGCGAGATCGTAGCGTTTCTGCAGATCGAAATTCGTGACATTTTGCAGCGAGAGTGAAATGTTCGGAAACTG
>JBEDGK010000208.1:0-5149 GCA_041174665.1 Pseudomonadota bacterium | reverse complement strand
GATGGTGCTGGAGAGCGGTATTGCCTGTCCGGTACTGCGGCCAACGCTTATGTTTGGCTGGTTTGACAGGAAGCATTTGGGCTGGCTGTCGCGCTTCATGCAGAGAGTACCGGTGTTCCCGGTGCCGGGTGATGGTCGCTATATGCGGCAACCGCTGTATGTAGGTGATTTTTGCAACATCATCATCAGTTGCATCGAAAGCGGTCGGCGCGAAGGTATCTTCACTATCTCTGGCCATGAAAAAATCGACTACATCGACATCATTCGCGAGATACGCCGTGCAATCGGTACGCGCACGATAATCATGAAGATTCCTTACTCTCTGTTTTATTTTTTGCTCTGGTTGTGGAGCCTATTTGACCGTCATCCTCCGTTTACCACGCAGCAGCTACAAGCACTGGTCGCGCGTGACGAGTTCAAGCTGATCGACTGGCCGAGCATATTTGGTGTTCGCTGCACGCCGTTTGCAAGCGCCATTGAGGAAACGTTCCGTGATCCGGTCTACAGCCGGGTTGTTCTGGAGTTCTGAGTATGCCGCAGCCATCACAGCAGCGTGCGCCTCAGTCATCGCAACGCATCGCGGTCCTCGGCGCGGGCCCGATGGGGCTGGCGGTTGCTTATCAGCTCGCGCGTGATGGCCATCAGCCCGTAGTATTCGAGGCGGACGATCGTGTCGGCGGCATGACTGCCTGCTTTGATTTTTCCGGCTTGGAAATTGAGCGCTATTACCATTTTCACTGCACCTCCGATACGGCTTTTCTGCAAGTGCTGGATGAGTTGGGCATCGCCGACAAGATACGCTGGACCGAGACGAAGATGGGTTACTGGTATCAAGATCGGATGCAGTCCTGGGGTAATCCTTGGGCGTTGCTGGGATTTCGAGGCCTGAGTCTGATCGCGAAATTCCGCTATGGCCTACATGCCTTTTTGTGCACCAAACGTACTGATTGGAGGCCACTCGATCATGTCGAGGCGACTGGCTGGATACGTCGCTGGGTGGGTGAGGAAGCATGGGAGGTATTGTGGCGGCGTTTATTCGACTACAAGTTCTACGATTACAGCAGCAACCTGTCTGCGGCATGGATCTGGAGTCGCATACGCCGTATCGGTCGTTCGCGCTATGACCTGTTCCGCGAGAAGCTCGGTTATCTGGAAGGTGGCTCGACCACGCTGCTCAATGCGCTCAAGCGAGATATCGAGCGGCATGGCGGCACGATCAGACTTCGCGAACCTGTGCAGCGCGTGATTATCGATCAGGGCTGTGTGGTGGGTGTGCAGACCGCGCACAGCGGGGAATCGTTCGATAAGGTAATCAGCACAGTGCCGCTGCCCTATGTGCCACGCCTGATGCCGGATTTGCCGGCTGAGATAATGCACAAATTCACTGCGCTGAAAAATATTGCAGTAGTCTGCGTGATTGCCAAGCTGAAAAAACCACTGTCGCAGAATTTCTGGCTAAACGTGAATGATCCTGAGATGGATATTCCAGGGCTGGTCGAGTATTCAAATCTGCGACCGCTGAATCACAGTATTGTTTACGTACCGTTTTACATGCCGGGTGAGCATCCGAAATTTGCAGAATCCGATCAGGCATTCCTACACAAGGTACGTCGCTATCTTAAGAAGATCAATCCTGCACTGCGCGATGAAGATTTCATCGACATGCGCGCCAGCCGCTACCGGCATGCACAGCCGATCTGCGATCCTGGCTATCTCGACAAGTTGCCCCCGGTTGCATTGCCGGTCAAGGGACTGTGGGTCGCGGATACTTCATATTACTACCCCGAGGATCGGGGTATCTCCGAGAGCATTGGTTTTGGCCGCAAGATGGCGCGTGAGGCATTACAGTGATCCGGCACTTCATGTCGCGCCAGTTTCTGATCTTCGTGGCCACCGGTGGATTTGCGGCGATGGTGAATTTCGGTTCGCGTATCGTTTACAACCGATGGACAGATTTTTCATCTGCGGTCGTGCTGGCTTATCTGACCGGAATGCTGACCGCCTTCGTGCTAGCTCGTCTGTTCGTATTTACTGATAGTGAGCAATCGATACGTCGCAGCGTACTCTGGTTTGTGCTGGTCAACCTGATCGCCGTAATGCAAACCTGGGTGATCAGCATGCTGCTGGCTTTTTATCTGCTGCCAATGATGGGTGTGGCTCGTTTTATCCCCGAGATCGCGCATGCGGTGGGTGTGGCTGTTCCGGTATTTACCAGTTATTTGGGTCACAAGCACTGGTCTTTCAAGTCTGCGAGGATTACCGACACCTGAATCAGGGTGTCAGCGGTTCTGTCGCTGGAATCCGTATTGCTCCATGAAGCGGCAGCCATGCAGTGGCAGAAAAGCCGGCAGTCGGTAGTAGGTCTCCGCGATCTGGCTCAGTACTTGCGCTCGATAGGGCTCGAAGCGGAAACCCTGTCCATCTGCTACCCAGAAGCGCGCACCGTCCAGCATTCGCTCTGACACGCTCACTGAATCGAAATAAGGTAAAAGGGTGGAGGCATCGATCTTGCGCGTACTGACGATGCGTATCGGCTTGCCAGCGTAGCTGTGAAAATCAGTGACATTGTCATCGAAGCGCGCATGGAAGCTGCCGCCCCCAAACACGGGCACGTAGCTGCCGCCGTGGTAGCTCAGCAAAGACGCAAAGCTGTATGAGGGCGTCATGATCGTTGCGTCGGTGGGTAAATCCTGTCTGAGCATTTTAATCAGTGCCTTTGCCTCTCGGTGCATCACGATGTCGGTATGTAGTTTAGCCCCTTGAATTACATTGCTGGGCAGATAGGCGAGTAGCAGCAATGCGATCAGATGAGGTAGGCCCAGCCACAGATTCCAGCGCCGATGTTTGCTGAGCACGTCGATATCCAGGGATGCCCCGGCCCACAAGAAGAAAAATGGCAGGAAGGCCAGCACCCAGTGCAGACCGATGGTCTTGTAGAAGGAGAGCAGCAGGAAGAGTACGAACGGTACTGCGAACAGACTGACCAGCGGCCAGTAGCCGCGCAACGCGCCGCTACGTGCCAGCCGCAACCCTGTCCATGGTGTGACCAGATAGACCATCATCAGCATATAGATGATGAGATGCGATGCATCGAATTGTGAGCCCGCGTTGCGGTTGTACAGATTGAAAAGAACATTGTTCCAGCAGTGCGTAGCATTCCATGCCATATTCAGCAGCATGAACGGTAGCGCGCACAGAGCGACCAGTATCAGCTTGAGCCAACTGCGACGGCCGCGAGGGAGCAGATACACCGCATACGTGATCGCCAGGAGCCCTGCAAAATACTTTGACAGCAGGGCTAGGCCGAGCAGCAAGCCCGCAGCGGCATACCAGCGAAGATCATCGGATTGCTCTGCGCGAAGGAACGCATAGCCCGAGAAGAAAAGGAAGAGGATGAGCGGCGTATCGGTCGTGATCAGGTTGAGCGACCAGGTGAACGGCAGCGCCAGAAACAGACTGCCTAGCATCCAGGGCTTGCCGGCGTGGTGTGGCTGCAGCCGCCGCAGCAAGTCCATCATGCCGAAGACAACGGCTATCCAGAGCAGGATGGCGGGTGTGCGCAACCAGAGCGTCGATGAAGACACTCCCTGCAGGGCCCACAGCCACCAACCTGCCATGGGTGGATGGTCGTAATAGCCGCCCCAGTCGGGATAACTGCCCCACAGATAAAAATAGGCCTCGTCACCCGTGAAGGGAATCGCCGCTGCCAGCCACAGCTTGATGATTGTGGTTATGGCCAGAAGCCGGAAGAACAAGCGGCGTGGGGCGGCCTCGTCAGTGGAGAGCATGAATCGGGAGCGTATTGAGTTAGCTGGCGTTGATAAATGTTATAAGTTCGACAGCTTTCGTGTTCGGGAGTCGGCTTGCACGATGCTGACAATGTAAATATGACATTGTAAAGAAGTTATGCCGATTGCTCGGACGCCGACTGACGACGATGCAGGACAGGTCTGAATAAGCGCAGTTGCCGTTGCAAATAATAAATGTTACCGTTCCGGCCAACGCCACGGGGGCCTGGCACCCTGATCTTTTTTCCACCATGTAAAGCATCATCCCGTGAAAACTTCTTTCTTCTTACGCTTGGCTGTTGCAGTCTTGGCAGCGACTACTTTTTTTCCGATGTCTTCCGCGCAAGCGTATGACTGGGGCGATGGTTTCAATTTGTCGTCCAAGGCGGGAGATAGTCTCAACCTGATGGTGTCGCCCTATACCGCGCATTTCCATCCCAGTGATGATCACAAATATGTGTGGTTGGTTGGCGTGGAGCGGGAGCGCGCCGATGGCGCGCTCGCGGGTGCAGCCTTCTTCAGTAATTCCTTCGGTCAGGATAGCGCTTACATCTTTCCCTGGGGCGAAATCTACCGCAACGTACTCGATCAGCCGCAGATGTACGTGAAATGGACCGCTGGCCTGCTGTACGGTTACCGGGGCAAGTATGAGGACAAAGTGCCATTCAACCACGGTGGTTTTTCGCCAGCTATTGTCCCTTCATTGGGATGGGAGTTCAGCAGCAAGCAGCAGATTCAGCTTAACTTGCTGGGCCTCAACGGGATGATGCTGCAGTTCACGCAGCCACTGAAATAAAGCGTTGCCACCCATGAAAATGCCCGCCAATGACGCATTGGCGGGCATTTGCGTTTTGTGTGACTTCTATTTGTTGGAGCTTACTTTTCCAGCCCTTTGGTGACGATTTCGCCGCGCACAGCTTTCAGCGTTTCTTCTATTTGATCCATGTCCTCGGGCGTAACCCCTTCGTCTTCCAGCACGGCGAGGAAAATTTCAGTGACATGATTGAATGACGCTTTAGTCACCCCAGCCTGCATGTGCTGGTCATGAATCGTCTTCATCGTGAAATCCTGATTAGGCTTGCCCATCGCATAAGATACATAAGCAATGTGGTGCTGGATCATGCTGTCGATTTCCATTTGCTCGAAATAGCGACGCAGGTTGGGCCGCCGCATCAGTCGCTCATGGAAATCCCTGACGATCCTCGTCACCGTGGGCACACCACCATATTTGTCAAAAAGAGAAACAGCCATGAATTAAATAATGTTATCCGTGTGAGGTTATTTGCCTGAAGGGGAGGCTGATGCTGGTGCTGGCGCGTTTTGGCCACCGGGCAGGATGATCACCGGCGCGAGTGATGTCG
>JBEDGK010000207.1:0-5757 GCA_041174665.1 Pseudomonadota bacterium | reverse complement strand
AACAGTTTTAGTGCATTGATGTAGCGCGCATCGGTCACACCGAGTTCACCGTGATTCTGGGCAAAGGCTTCAATCACGGCATATAGCTTCTTTTCTTTCTCGGCTTGGTATTTCCAGTAAGCGTCCATGGTCAGACGGAACGGATCTTCCCATTTGTCCCAGTCATGGATCTTGATGCCTTCATAGCTGTCATAGGGGAAGACCTTGTCCATGGGTTGGTAAGTGGTCTCCCAGTGCAGGCCGCGCGTCATCGCTGCGTAACGCTCTTTCAGACCCAGCTTCTTTTTCGTGACTCGTGTATCCATCTGTATCTCCGGGGGTGTGATTTTTATGATTTAGTGAACAAAAAATTAAAAAATGTGTGGATGCTCTAGCTAAGTCCGACGGCTTCCTTGTCGCTGACCGGGAAGTAGGCGCGATGCAGGATGTCTGGATCGTCACGCAGCTTTTTCGGTTCGCCGTCATACGAGACGCTACCGCGCGACATCACATAGCAGTGGTGCGCGAGCGCCAGCGCGAGCTGAGTAAACTGCTCGATGAGCAAAACGCCAATGCCACTGTCGGCAATCTTGCGAATGATGGGTACCAGGCGCGATACGATGGTCGGGGCCAGTCCAAACGACAATTCATCGATCACCAGAAAGCGGGGCGACACGATCAGCGCTTGCGCAATCGCGACCATCTGCTGCTGACCGCCAGAGAGATCACCGGCGGGCTGCTGCAGTTTTTCTTTCAATTCGGGGAAGAGAGCGAGCACGCGCTCCATCGAGGTATTGAGCTCGCTGCGACCGAGACCGCCGCCGGCGACCAACAGGTTGTCGCGCACCGTCAGTTCGCGCAGGACCTGATGACCTTCGGGCACGGTGGCGATACCGCGACGACGAACTTCATCCGCATCCATGCCAACCAGATCAACGCCGTCGAGCCAGATCTCACCAAAGGCGGGTTCGATCACACCGGCGATACCAAGCACGGTGCTGGTTTTACCTGCGCCATTGGCACCCATCAGTGCCGTGACTTTGCCGGGCGCAATCGACAATTCAATGGCATGCGTGACGGCCTTGGTACCCCGTACCATCACCAGGTTGCGAATCTCCAGATGATCGCGGCGCAGATTGTCAGGGGCGATCTTGGTACTCATGCGGCGACCTCCAAATCATCGAAATTACCCAGATAGGCTTGCTGAACTTCGGGGTTTTTCAGTACTTCGAGTGTGGGTCCCAGCGCGAGCAGTTTGCCGAAATCCAGCACCATGGTCTCGAGACAGCAGGCAGAAATAAGCTCGACGTCGTGGTCGATCAGGAATACCTGCGCCTTGCAGTAGCCCGGAATACCCTTGATGACTTTTTGCAGATGCTCAGATTCGGTTTCGCTCATGCCAGCGCCGGGTTCGTCAAGCATCACCAGCTTGGGATTGCCGATCAGCGCTTTAGCGATTTCAGCCAGGTGGCGTTCTTCGGTCGAGAGATCGCTGCCCTTGCGATTGAGACGATGGGAAAGGCCAACGAAATCGATGGCGCCAAAAATGGCTTTTTTTTCATCATCGCGGCTGTCGAATTGCACGTGATCGGCGATGGCCTGTACGTTTTCCAGCAGCGTCAGGTCTTCGGCAATCTGATCGGTCTGGAAGGTGCGGCGCAATCCCATGTCAGCGCGCTTGTGCGCTGGTATCCCGGTAATCATTTCGCCTTTGACCTTAACCCAGCCGCGACGCGGCTCGACGAAGCCCGAGAGCACATTCAGGAGCGTGGTCTTGCCGGCACCGTTCGGGCCGATCAGACCGACGATGGGGCGCGTGAGTTTCACGGTGAGTCCATCGATGGGTTTGACACCACCGAACTGCACCACGAGGTCATTGATTTCTATCATGGCCGCTCCGATCAACGATAGGACGCAAAAGGTTTCGGGTAGCGCTCGTCGATGCGTTTTCGGAGCGGCAGAATGGCTGGGTACAGCGTGAGTTCGATCAGGAAGCGCAGTGCGATGGAGCCCCAGATGATGGCCAGCGCGACCGACTGTTCGACATCGAACACGCCGTTGGCCACCCATGCAACAAAGAAGCCAATGAACAGCACATTGAGCGTGCGTTTGAGTATTCGGTGGTCGGGCAGCAGACCCAGGCTTTCGATGACGCGTGACAGACGTAGCGACAGCCAGGCTTCAGCATCCTCGGCGAAGTCTTGCACGCGCTTGCCGAAGAAACCCAGCAGCAGCCAGCAGACGCCGGGTATCGCCTGACGGAACAGCAGCGCGATCAGCGAGATGAACAACGCACCGGCAAAGCCTGCAGCACCTGTTTGCATGGCGATGATGGCGAGTCCAACCGAGATACCGCCCCAGATCACGGTACCCTCGACGATGCGACTCATGCGAACAAATTTGTAGAAGTCGGCAAGTTGTCCAGCCAGACCTTTGCGGCCCTGAATCAGCGACACCAGCAATGCAAAACCATAAAATGCATTAGCAAGATTACCGTCAACGCCATGATCATTGAGCAGCGCAGGCAGCGCGCGAATCAGCAGACCGGCGAACACGGCGCCCATCCAGTGATAAGCACCACCGACGATCGTCAGCCCGTAGAGCAGGATAGATTGGCTGACTGGAAAACCAGTGTTGTCGAGCTGGCCGTTCAGACCTGCGAGAAGACCACCAGCGAGACCTGCCAGCGCACCGGCCATCGCAAAGGCAAGCGCCTTGTAACGTACGACGGATACACCAGCGGCAATCGCGGCGGCTTCACTTTTGCGAATCAGTCCCCATGCGCGTCCGGGCAGTGTTGCGCGTGCCCATTCAATCAGCCCCATGCCGATGGCAAGCCACACCATCACATAGCGGAAGTAATCCACATCGGAGGTGGCCAGCACAGGGCGCTGTATCAGTGCCCGCTGACCATTGATGACCTTGCCAGCCCAGCCGGGTCCGCCATCGGGGAAGCCGATCACATTGACGACCACCTGAACCGCTGCTGCAATCATCAATGTCAGCAGTGCGAGGTAAAGTCCGCGCATGCGCAGCGCTGGCAAGCCGAGGATGAGCCCGAACAGACCCGCGATCAGCGCACCGAGCACTAGGGCGAATTCGAAGGGCATGCCGGTGCCATGCACCAGTCGCAGGCAGAACCAGCCACCAACCCCGGAAAGCGCGAACTGCGCGAGCGACACCATGCCTAGCTGACCATAAAGCAGCGCGACAGTGGCCGAGGCCAGCACCAGACAGGCGACGGTAGAGAAGGTATTGAGCCAGTACGACGAGAACAGCATCGGGCCGAGCACGGCGACAACGAAGAAGGTGATCAGCATCGGTCGCACGCGCTGAAACGGTGTGCCTGGTGGAATATCCGGTTTGTCCTTATTGCGTGCCATATCGATTACTCCAGATGACTGTTGTCGCGGGACAGGCCGATGCCATGGCGCTGTTGCCACATCACGGCCAGAATCGCAACCACGAATGCGGTCGCAGAGCCGTAGCGCTGCACTTCAGGCAGCAGGTTCAGCATTGATTCGATGATGCCGATCACCAGACCGCCGATCACCGTCGCTGTCAGAGAATTCATGCGTCCCACCATCGCTGCTGCCATAGCCGGGATCACGAGAAAGGTCAGCACAGTGGGATTCAGTCGCACCATGTTGCCCATGAACAGACCGCTGATACCGGCAAACAGTCCTGCTAGTGTCCAGGCCCAGGTATCAACGCGCTTGACGCGAACCCCGACCAGCGCAGAGAGCACGCGATTGCTTTGCAATGCGCGCATGCGAAGTCCGAGCGGTGTTTTTGCAAGCAGCCACAGCATCCCGACCGTCGCACCCGCTGCGAACAGCAGCGCGGCGACGCGGGTGTGGCTGATCAGACGACGGCCTTCGAACTCAATACCATCCGAGTCCGTTGGCAAGACAAGACGACGCGGGTCATCGCCCCAGTACCACTGGGCGATACCCATGATCATCAACGCAAAACCGAGCGTCGCCATTGCACGCACCACGCGGTCCTGATGCGTGAGCGATGGCGCGATATAGCGCCCGTAAGCCCATGAGAGCAAGGTGGCTGCGCCGATGCCGGCGCTCCAACCCATCCAGTCGGCATATTCGAGATCAATAATCTGCCAGCACACCATGGCAGCGAGGCCACCCAGTGCACCGAACGCGAAATTGACCACACCGCTGGCGCGATATAGCACGACCAGACCGACGCCTGATAGTGCATACACCGCGCCCACGCTGATGCCGACGACGATAAACGGGAGCAAAGTTTCCATGATCAACCCGGTTTGCGTTGTTGGAATTGACTGGCCTTACTTGACCAGACCGCCTTTAGCTTCGAGCTTGAGCACATCATCGAGCTCGCTGTCTTTTGACTGATAGCATTCAGTTAGCGTCTTGAAGCCACCCTTGATCAGCAGTGCTGCACGACCTTCATGATTCGGCTGATGACGATCGCCAGGCCCGAAATACCAAGCGCCGCACATCATGTCGGTCTTCCACTTGGTGGTGCCGGCAATGGCCTGATAGGCCGACTTGCGATCCACATTGCCCTTAATCGACAGCAAGGCATCGGTAACGACGCGTGCGGACAGATAGCCTGCCTGCGAGAAGGTGTCGCGCGGATCTTTCTTGTCGCCGAATTTGTCCATCACGGCTTTCCAATTGGTGTTGTCAGGACCGGTACCATCCATAGGTTGCAGTTCCATGTGCACATACAGCTTGTCGTGCCAGTATTTGCCAACGGCCTTGGGCATATCGACGTGGTAAGCCGATGTTGGCAGACCCCACTTCATGCTCTTGCCCAGATCCTGCTGTTCTGCGGCGGTAAGAATCGGCAGCATCATGCCGCGCGGCATACCCAGCACCACGCCTTCGCTTTTTGCTGCGGCGATCTGCAGCGCGATGGCATTACCGTCGAGCTGGCCCGGATCAAAGATCACAGTCTTCACAGGAATATTGGCTTTCTTGCCATAGGACTCGACACCACCGCAGACCCAGTCACCAAAGCCAGGGATGCCGGGAGCAACGCAAGTGAGGCTCTTGAGCTTGAAGTTCTCTGTGATGTACTGAGCGGCGCCGACGGTCGATTGACGTGGCCCCGAGTTGAATGAGATGTAGTTCTTGCCGAAGAAGCAGGCGCGTGGCACGCCGACGCCGGATACCGAAGCGACGCCTTCCTTCACATACAAATCATTGTTTGCGCCGCACTCAACGAATGATGACGAACCAGCCATCGCAACGACCTTGGTATCTTTTACCAGTTTGTTGGCCGCTTGTGATGCGACCTCGGGATTCCAGGTGTCGTCCTGGACAGTGTATTGAATTGGACGGCCATTGATACCGCCGTTGGCATTCACGCAGTTGAAGTAGGCTTGCGCCGCACGCGCCGAAGATGAGAAGTCTTCGGGGCCGGTCTTGCCGACGATGGCACCGATCTGGATCGGTTCACCTGTGGCTTTTTTTCCGTTACCGAGCCCGCATTTTTCCTGTGCCATGGCGCCGGAGGCCAACAGGCTGAGTGCTACCGCCAGTGCGCCGCCGAGAGTGGTGGTCTTGTTCATACGTTACTGTCTCCGTTATTAATATTGATGAATCACGGCCCTAGTGCTTGTGACACCTCACACATCGCAGCCAGGTCCGCAGAGGCTGAAATGCGTTGCGACGCGCCTGCCCGGTTAGCCGCAGGAGCCTCGCAATCCCTCCAACCCAGGTGTTCTGAAACGCAAAACCGATTTGTGCGTGAAGCCATGTGCTGCCAGCGACGCCGAGGCACGTGGAG
>JBEDGK010000206.1:0-13332 GCA_041174665.1 Pseudomonadota bacterium | reverse complement strand
GCTGCCCGCGCTGGCAACTCAGGTGGAACAGCTGCTGAACCTCACACCGATGTCATGGACGGACGTGAACATCGCAATGCCACACCAGCACGCTGTCAACCCTTATGCGCACCTAATGACGCGTGTGGAGCCTGTGATGCTGGACAAACTCTTTGAACCGACACCCGAAGCGCCCGTGCCGTCTGCCACCCAGATCGAGCCACTGGCCGACGAGATCAAGATCGACGATTTTGCGAAAGTCGACCTGCGCATTGCGAAGATTGTTGATTGCGAGGTTGTTGAAGGTTCGGACAAACTGCTACGCCTGACGCTGGATGTTGGCGAAGGTCGGATGCGCAATGTTTTCTCGGGTATCAAGTCCGCTTATCGACCCGAAGATCTGAAGGGCAAGCTGACTGTTCTGGTGGCCAACCTCGCGCCACGAAAGATGAAGTTCGGCGTCTCCGAGGGCATGGTGCTGGCAGCGTCAGCGGCCGATGAAAAAGCCCATCCCGGACTGTACGTTCTGGAGCCTTGGCCGGGCGCGGAACCGGGCATGCGCATCCGCTGAAAAGCCCTTGCGGCGCACCGAATCCCCGCCTCGCGCGGGGTAGAATAGCGGCTCCGATCTCCTTTGTTTTCAATCTTGCAGCGAAACCCATGAACCTGTTCAAGAAAAAAAGCGGCTACGTATCAGAGTTTACCCAGTTCCTAAGCGATATGAAGGCGAAGAACCCACGCATCGAAGAAGGCCAGCTCGCAGGCCGCTCGCGGCTATGGGACAAAGAACCTCAAGATTTAGACAGCATGCGTCGCGCCAGCGAGTCACGCGTCAAGCAGCAGGCCTACGTGTATCAGAGCCAATAAAAAGCGGCCACCCCAACGAGCCAACAGGCCCGATTACCTACTCAGCGGATACTGAACACCGTGAACACCAGCGCCGACGCTGTCGTTGACAGCACCCCCGAAGTCGTCGACGGCATGGCCTTCGCCAAGCTGTACGGCGAGCCGCTTTTCAAGCTGCCGAACGACCTCTACATTCCGCCGGATGCGCTGGAGATATTTCTCGAAGCATTCGAAGGTCCACTCGATCTGCTGCTGTATCTGATACGCAAGCAGAACTTCAATATTCTTGATATTCCGATGGCTCAGGTCACGCATCAATATCTCGACTACATTGAGCAGATTCGTCAGCGCAATCTCGAACTGGCAGCCGACTACCTATTGATGGCCGCGATGCTGATCGAGATCAAGTCACGCATGCTGCTGCCGATGAAAAAAGTCGAGGGTATCGAAGAACCGTCCGATCCGCGCGCTGAGCTGGTGCGGCGCCTGCTCGAATACGAACAAATCAAGCTGGCAGCGTTTCAGCTCGACACGCTGCCGCAGCTGGGTCGAGATTTCGTGCGCACACAGATCCATGTCGATCAGACCGTGATCACGCGTTTCCCAGATGTGAACGTGCTCGATCTGCAAACCGCATGGAATGATATCGTTCGCCGAGCCAAGCTGACCGCAAAGCATACGATCACCCGTGAAGAGCTGTCCGTGCGCGAGCACATGACGACCATCCTACGCCGGCTGCAGTCGGCAAAGTTCGTCGAGTTCCACGAACTGTTCGACCCCTCCCGCGGGGTGCCCGTGGTGGTCGTGAACTTCCTCGCCCTGCTGGAACTGGCCAAGGAAACCCTGATCGAGATCACTCAGGCAGAAGCCTTCGCGCCCATCTATGTGCGGCTGGCCTACTCGCCCAGCTAAGGCGCAGCTCCTTGCAGCGATATGAAAGGCCGACTTCAACCAGCCGCGACTGCATGACCACCAGGTTTTGATTAACTTATCCGCCATAATAACTGCCAGCAAGGCCATGACGACGCTGGTACCGACTTCCCCGAGAATTTCATGAAAATCATCTCCTCGATTGCCGAGCTGCGCGACCAGTTGCGCGGCCAGCTCCGCACCGCCTTCGTACCGACGATGGGTAATCTGCACGATGGTCATTTGTCGCTGATGCGGCTCGCACGCAAGCATGGCGATCCCGTGGTGGCCTCCATCTTCGTCAACCGGTTGCAGTTCGGACCGAACGAAGATTTTGACAAATATCCGCGCACCTTTGCCGCCGATGTCGAAAAGCTCGAAAAAGAAGGCGTCTATGTGCTGTTTGCGCCAACCGAAAAAGATCTGTACCCAGAACCTCAGGAATTCCGGGTGCAACCCCCCTCTGATCTTGGCAACACACTGGAAGGCGAATTCAGGCCAGGATTTTTCACTGGCGTGACCACGGTCGTGCTGAAGCTCTTCTCTTGCGTGCAGCCGGGTGTGGCCGTATTCGGCAAAAAAGATTATCAGCAGCTGATGATCATCCGGAATATGGCAAGGCAATTCGCGCTTCCCACCGAGATCATCGCCGCCGAGACTTATCGCGCCGAGGATGGTCTCGCGCTTTCATCGCGCAACAGCTATCTCTCTGATACTGAGCGCGCGGAGGCCCCAACGCTGTATCAAGAGCTGCAAGGTGTGGCCGAGGCTATCCGAGGTGGCAACCTCGATGTCTCGCTCATTGAAAAAACATCAATGAACAAACTGGCGGCACGCGGCTGGAAGCCGGACTATGTATCGATCAGAAAACGCATCGACCTGCAGCCGCCCACCGCCGGCGATCTCGCTCAGAAAGAGCCTCTGGTCGTTTTGGCTGCCGCCAAACTGGGGATCACCCGGCTGATCGACAATCTGGAAATTTGATGCCAGTCCGGCCAGGCAAAGCTGCCGTGCAGGCCGCAGTCCTGCTCGCCTTCCTCCTATGCCATGCTTCCCTCGCGATGGCAGCGTCGATCATTAACGTCGTCGATGACGGCGGCCACCGGATCTCGCTCTCTGCGCCCGCAGCGCGCATCATCAGTCTTGCACCGAACATCACCGAGTTACTGTATGCCGCCGGTGCGGGTGCGGCAATCGTCGGCGTGTCTGCGTGGAGCGACTACCCGCCTGCCGCCGAAAAACTGCCTGTCGTTACCGATGGCACGCGCCTCGATCTGGAGCGCATCATCGATCTCAAACCTGATCTCGTCATCGCCTGGAAAAGCGGCAGTAGCGCACGTCAAGTCGCACGCCTGCGCAAGCTGGGCCTGACCGTGTTCGAGAGCGAGCCACGCAACCTTGACGATATCGCGCGCTCACTGGAGCGCTTCGGCGTACTGGCCGGCAGCCCCGAAGGCAAAGTTGCTGCAGCGTCTTTCAGAAAGCAGTGGCACGAGCTGCGCGAGCAGTACAAAGGTCGTAAAAAAATCAGGGTGTTCTACCAAATCTGGGCATCGCCTCTGATGACACTGAACGGAAAACACATGGTGAGCGATGCGCTGAGACTGTGCGGCGCGATAAACATCTTTGCTGATATTCCACAGCTCGCGCCCACCGTCAGCACCGAGGCCGTCGTCACAGCCAATCCGGAGGTCATCCTGCTGACCGACGAGCGAAGCCCGGCGGCCGATCGCTGGCGCAGCTTGTCGCAGATGACTGCGGTCAAGCATGACAACATTCTCGGCGTGAATGGCACGCTGATGAACCGCGCCGGTCCGCGCATCCTTGAGGGTACTGCCCAGCTTTGCGAGCGCATCGAGACAGCGCGCAAGCGGCTGTATGAGCACTGAGCATGGTCGTTGAACCAGTGCGCACCGCCTATTTTGCAATAATGAAGCTTTGCCACGCACACCAGACAAACTCATGAACCCGCCACCGACCGCCCCGTTCGCCAAACAACATGAGGGCACCTTGTCTGATCTTCTGGGTTTCGAGATTATCTCGGCCGACAAAGAGGGGCTGAGTGCAGCCTTCAATGTTCAGCCGCATCATCTGGCGCCCAACGGTTATCTGCATGCAGCCTCGATCATCATGCTGGCTGATTCTGCCTGCGGCTACGGCTGCATGATGAATCTACCCGAAGGCGCGAGCAGTTTCACAACCATTGAGCTCAAGAGCAATCATCTCGGCACCGCGCGCGAGGGCCGTGTCGAATGCCGGGCAACGCCCGTACATCGAGGCAAGAACACACAAGTGTGGGATGCCACTGTGACCGCGGGAGGCAAGACGATCGCCTTGTTTCGCTGTACACAAATGGTGTTATGGCCCAGATAAGGCCGGGCAGATCGCTTGATGTCCTTGCAAGGAGAACGGCTCAGTGCGCGAACCAGAACCGTCCGTCGCGGCTGAACCGACAAGCGAATGCCCGAGACAACGTGTCCTCGTCCAGCACCTGTTCAACACTCCCCTGCCAGTGCGCCAGATCGCCCAGCAGCAGTACATGGGTGGCGAAGCGCACCGCCAGATTGATATCGTGACAGCTGACCACGACCGCATGGGTTTCAGACAGCTCACGCAGCAGGCGCATCACGTCCAGCTGATGCCCGACATCCTGATGCGCGACTGGTTCATCCAGCAGCATCAGGTCCGGCGACTGCACCATCAGCGCCGCCAGCGCCACGCGCTGACGCTCGCCGCCGGACAGATGCGTCACATCGTCTGCCAGCCGATGTCGCAAGCCCACTCGCGCGAGCGCTTCACCGACCGCATCAATATCCTCTGACGTATCCCAACTCGCACCCATCCGATGCGGCACGCGCGCGATCGCCACTGCATTGAACACCGAATCCTGAAACGCATCGGACTGCACTTGCGGCATCAGTCCACGCAGACGGGCCAGCGCCGCGGGTTCGATCGCCGCAACCAGCGCATCCTGAAGCCGCACCTCGCCCGCTGCAGGATTGAGCACACCGGCCAGCGTATGCAGCAAGCTAGTCTTGCCCGATCCATTGCGGCCGAGCACGCACCAGAGTTCACCTTTCCGGACTTGCCAGTCCAGCTTATCAACGAGTACACGATGACCGGCAGCGACCGACAGCTGACGCGTCGTTAGCATCATCGACTCCGTGCCAGCAAGATCAGGAACACCGGTACACCCACCATGGCAGTGATCACACCTACTGGCAACTGCACAGGCGCCATCACGCTACGCGCAGCGAGATCTGCCAGACAAAGCGCTGCGCCGCCGGCTAGCACTGATGCAGGCAGCAAGCGCCGCTGATCATTACCCAACAGCAGACGTAGCGCATGCGGCACCACCAGTCCGACAAAACCAATTGCGCCCGCCACCGAGACCGCAGCGGCAGCCGTCACCGATGCCACCAACAAGGCTGCCATGCGCAGGCGTTTTACCGGCAGCCCCAGCAAATGCGCGGTCAGGTCCCCATGCGACAGCACATTAAGCCCACTCGCATGGCGAAAAGACCAGGCTAGGGATACCAACAGCACCAGCCACACCGGCCACATGAGTTCCGTCGTATCCAGATCACCCATCAGCCAGAACATCGCGCCGCGCAGCCCGATATCGTCTGACAGCGACAGCAGCAAACTGATCACCGCACCAAAGCCCGCCGAGATCATCACGCCTGTAAGAATCAAGCGCACACCCGTGTAGACATTCACAGAGACCGACGAAGCACCCGTCAGAGAAGGATGCGCCAGACCGAACAGCAGTCCGATAGCCCCCAACGCACCGGCCAGTGCACCGATGTGCAAGCCGTACAGCGCAAGCGAAGCCGGTACCAGCCAGCCAGCGGCCAGCGCACCCGCTGCTGCACCGCCAGACACGCCTAACACGTAGGGATCGGCCAGCGGATTACGCAGCAATAGCTGCATTAGCGCGCCAGACAGCGCCAGCGATCCGCCGACCGCAAAAGCTGACAGTGCACGCGGCACGCGCAGCTGCCAGAACACATCGGCTGATGAAGAGGGAATGAAGCAGCCATTGCCGCCGCAAAATGACGCCAGTAACATCACGAGCATGGCAGCCGAAAACAGCGCGCCAAGTTGTGCATAGGTTCGGGCCATCGAGGGAGGCATCATCGATTCCTCAGAAATCGCGTCGTGCGGTGATCTGCAACTGCCGACCAGGGTCAGGATAGATGCCGTTGCGGCATGCGCCATAGGCGGTGGAAAAATAATTTTTGTCAGTCAAGTTATTGCCGACCACCGCGAATTCCCAACCATCGTATCGCCACGCGTAGCGTCCGTCGAGTGAGTCAAAGCTCGGAACCCTCGTGCTGCAACTATTCGCGAAGTCGTTCCCGTAACGCTGGCGGTCTGCCCACTGCCAGCCAATATCTCCGCGACGCCCATCACCCGGCGTCCAGGTGAGCCGGGCTGCAAAGGTGTTGTGCGCAACGAGCGGAATGTCCTTACCTGTGTTCGCTCCTGAACGGAAGGTCGGCGACACATGCTGAGCCGTCGTCTGAACGCTCCAAGTGCTGCTGAGTGTCTGCGATACCCGGAGCTCCACCCCCTCCCTTCGGGTGGGATCGAGGTTCACATTGGCACCCGCGAACATCGGATCTGCCGTGGCAGCAGTCGGGTTATAGATGATCTCGTTGCGCAAATCATGACGAAACCAGTTCAGGGTCAGCTTGCCTTGCTCATGCTTGATCTGAGTACCGATTTCAAAGTCATTCGACGTTTGCGGCGCCAGGGTTCCGACGGCGCCGGCGCTTTCATCCACGTTGGCCACCCGGTAACTGCGACCGGTCTTCGCATACACGCCCAAACCGGGGCGAAGGTCATGGGCCGCCGTGATCTCCCACGCATTCAGCCCAAAGTCCCGACCCACGCCTGAAGAGGCCAGACTGAAGTTCTCGCGGCGTGCGCCAAAGGCCACGCTCGACTCGCTCGCACGAATCTCGTGGCGCACATAGATCGCATCAGAATCCTGCGAAGCCTCGCCATAGCCTTTGCGGGTGGCGCGCATCAGATCGACACCAGCAACGGTTTCGTGTTGCAGACCATCGACCTGCGCGACATGGCGCACACGGGGTGAGAACTGATCAGCTTCCGAATCAGTCATCGCGGTGTAAGACATGCTCGGGTAACGTCCAACGGACCGTTGGGTGCGACGAGACAGATCAGCGGCAAAGTCCAGATTGCCGATCTTTTTTTCCATGAACAGAACATAGCGATTGGCATCGACTGTGCCGTTGTCGCGTGGCTTAGTCGTTTGCTGAGGATCTGCATTGAACTGTGCGAGCGTCAGTGATCCCGGCAAGCCGGATTCCTGGCGTGAAAAATTAGTACGTAAGCCGATTCGACCGCCATCGATCGGCGCGGACAAGCCAAGATTCAGATTGTTCTGATCACTGTATCCATTGCGTCGATAACCATCCGTATGACGCGTACTGGCGCTGATATCTGCGACCAGTGATTCTGATCCGGTAGAGATCGATGCGCGTGCCTCACGCTGGCCGTAATTTCCCACAGCTACAGATGCGCTGCCGCTCCGGCGCCCCGGATTTCCGCGTTTAGTGATGATGTGAATGGTGCCGCCAGTTGCGCCATTGCCGTATAAAACGCTGCTGCCGCCCCGGGTCAGTTCGATTCGCTCTACAGAGTCCACAGGTATCGATGACATCAGCGCATTGCTGAGACCGATTTCAGAGATACGCACTCCGTCGACCATCACCACGAGGTTTTGCTCACTGGTGGTGCCAAAGCCGCGCAGATCCAGCGCACTATCGGACGAACCGTTCAGGTCTTGGCGTCCCAGAACCCCGCCTATCTTGCGAATGGCCTCATTCAGATCAGGCGCGCCGGATGCACGGATTTGCTCCGAACTGATCACCGTTGTTCCTGCAGAGAGAACGGTCATTGGTTCCTCAAAACGACTCGCAGTAACGATGACCGAATCAAGCTGCCTCTCTTGCGCAAGACAGGAATCATTGATCAGAAATGCTGCAAGAACGGTATTTAAAGAAAAAACAAAGGAAGACGGCATGCCTCGACGGCACTCACCGAAAGAATGTGAAGTCATATAGGTAAAAGGGCTGAAAATCCTCCGCTCGCCTCCCCGCAAGCAGATATCAAAGGAGCGCCCAACAAGATGACACCGCGAGTGCTGTTACCCAGAGCTCGCCACAACGAATTTGCCCTGAATATGAATCGACGGCTCGACGAAAACCACCCCGTTTCGTCACTCCCACCTGCTCTGGCCGGTATCCGGGCTGACAAGCGATCCGCTTTGCCTTCCCATGCATTCATGCACAGTGGCTCGTGAGGCGGATTGCATGGCGATCCATGCGCTTGCTTACCGTTGCGGGGGCAGCACACGTTGGCGGCGGCTCGGCAGTCAATCCGGCCAGCGCTTCGTGTTTCCCGTTTAACCGCCTGTCAAGAATGGCAGGCGAGCACCAAAGCGCGTTTAGTGTAGGCAAGATTTACCTTTACGTCAACGTAAACCAATCAGGCGTTTACTTGACCCGCCAGTCAGACGCTTTACACTTCACGTCGCAGCACGGCGCAGATCACTTGTTCAAATAAAAAGCAAAATAAAAAGCAAAATAAAAACAATCAATCCCGGGGAGATGTCATGCAACGCAAAGCCGACCCACAGGCAGAGCAAGATCGTCAGTACTACAGCCAGCAGTACAATGCGCGCGCTTCCATACCCGATCATCCGCAGATTTTCACGCGATGGCAGGATGACTCCGCGCTCGTGCGACGCACGCATGCTGGCCTGCTCGATCTGCCCTTTGGCAGCTCACCCGGCGAACGGCTGGATTTTTATCCGGCGCATAAGGCCAATGCACCGCTACTGGTGTTCATCCACGGTGGCTGGTGGCGCTCGCTGGACAAATCGGATTTCACCTTCATCGTGCCGGGCTACCGGCGCGAGGGTTTTAATGTCGCGCTTACGAATTACACGCTAGCCCCAGCAGCCAGCATCGAAGAGATCACGCGTCAACAACTGCGGGCAGTGGCCTGGTTATACCGGCATGCCGCACGATATGAATTCGATCGGGAACGTATCGTGGTTGCAGGCCATTCTGCAGGTGGCCATCTGGCCGCGATGATGCTCGCGGCGCAGTGGCCTGTGTGGTCAGCGGACCTGCCGCGCAATTTGGTAAAAGCCGGCGTGCTGCTCTCTGCGCTGACCGATCTGGAGGTGATACGTCATGTGGATTTTGTGGCGGACGACCTGAAGCTCACCGATGACGGCATTCGACGATTGTCTCCGGCGCTGATGCCGCAATCTCACCCTGCACCCTTCATCACAGGCGTAGGCGGTCTGGAATCCGATGAGTTCAAGCGCCAGAACGCATTGATCATTGCACGCTGGCGGCCCAGTCACAGGCAGGATGTACCGCTCGACGGCTACAATCATCTGACCATCTGTGATGCGTTCGGCGATCCTGAGCATGCGCTGTTCGACTCCACCTGCGCTTTACTACGCTCAATCTGACCAGCGCAGCGCTCCGGGTTCTGATGCCGGTACCTAGGCCTCTTCGCCTTGCACCACCCGCTGACGCTGCCTGTCCTGAAAATCGGTTGCCTGAAGAATTTCTCTGAGCAGGTAAACAAAGCTGCCCGTTAACGACATCATCGCCAGCACAAACAGGCTGGCGATCGGCGTCACGAGTTTCAGATCCATTGCATCAGCCAAGAACAGAATCGCTACCACCAGACAGATCAACAGTGCACAGGATGTCGAGAGAAAAATCGCGCGGTTGATCTTGCGTGCCCTGCTGAACAAGACATCCAGCTCGTCCAGTGCTGCCCGCCGCACCTGCGGCCTGCCAGTTCCCGGTGCTGTTTCCAGTTTCTCTTCCAGCGCCCGGGTGCGATCAATGATGCGCGCCAGACGATTGGTCAGCACCAGCATGTTGGTGCCGACCCCGGTCAGCAAAAACACCGGGGCAATCGACAGCTGAATGATGTGCCCTATCTCACCGGGTTGGATATTCATGCCTGGAGGAACCGTGTCTTTAAAAGCCGAAGTCTAGCAGTAGCGCGACCCATCACAGTCCGTAGGGTTCAGGTTTTTCCTCGACCAATGAAAAGTGATCCCACGCAGCAAATATTCAAGTAACCAAGCACAGCTCTTCGATTCCGCGCAAATTTTTGATTCAAATCATCTAGGTCACTTTGCGAAAAGCTGATACATTAGGGCAGAGTGTTGTCAATTTGTTACTACGGAGCAAGCATGAACACGATATTCCTCTGCGGATTCATTTCTGCAAATCATTATCCGGGTGCTGTCTGACATGCGCGTCGGTATCCGCTTGATCTCTTTTGGCCAAACACTGCGGTTCTCTCTCACATGATCAGAGTCGTGCTCGCAGATGATCACACCCTCATGCGCGAGGGCCTGAAACACATTCTTCAGAACGCGCCAGATATTGAAATCTGCGCAGAAGCCACCGATGGGTTCGAGACAGTCCAACTGGTACGCAAGACAGCCTTCGATGTGCTGGTGATGGATCTCTCCATGCCAGGCCGCTGCGGCATGGAGCTGATAAGGCAGATCAAGGATGAAGCCCCAAAGCTGGCCATTCTGGTGCTCACCATGCATGAGGAAGATGAATATGCCGCCCGGACGATCCGCGCTGGCGCGATGGGCTACATGACGAAAGAAGGCGCGGGCGCGCAGCTCGTCAATGCGATACGGCGTGTAGCCGGCGGGCGTCCGTATATCAGCATGGAAGTCGCCGAGCAGCTGGCGATTGAAGCGATGCCGGCTCATGAAAAACTGCCCCACAAATCACTCTCTGACAGAGAGTTCGAGGTATTCAATCTGCTAGTGAATGGCAAGAGTGTGACCGATATCGCTACCGTACTTCATCTGTCGGTCAAGACTGTCAGCACGCACAAGACACGAATACTGCAGAAGATGCAGAGCTCTTCGCTCGCCGAGCTGGTGCGCTACGCAGTCGCTCACGAATTACTGCTTCCGCTCAGGAAGTAAACACCTGTGTATAAAAATCATTACTGACAGGAACGGAGACTACTGAAGATGCGATGGACATCACAAAAAAAAGCAGCAGACATACTGATTACAAAACATCTTGCAATAGGAATCAGCCTAGACACTTGCAGTGGGGATGACATGCGCATTCAGAGCACCCCGATAGCCACTCGACAGTTGAGTCGCGATACTAGCAACCACTTTCAGCGTAACTCACAGCAACCGGAGAACAGCCAATGACAGCGATACGCGACATAGATCGCACTCCTTCGGACGCGCGGGTCAATCAAGGAAGTTCTTGTGTCGTCGTAAATTCATCACGGCGCAAGAAAGGAATACATGCTGTTTCAGAATCCCTCTGATGCCACCCTCATCAGTCCCAATCCTCAACTCCAGGAGGTGACCATGACATCTACCCATATTTCCGAGACCCGCCCAGAACAGGGTAACAGCATTCACTCGGCCGCTGGCGAAGTCGGCTGGCAAAGACAAGGCAAGCTGTGGTCAAACCTCAAAGAACTTTGCGAGCTTTTACGTATCCCCATCACGCCATCGGTGAATGATGAAGAATTTCTGTTTCAGCATGTTCAGTTCAAAACCGGACAGCGAGTGCACACCATCGGTCAGCCTTTCGACACCCTGTTCATTGTTCACTCCGGTTTCCTCAAGACCGTACTTATTGATGAATTCGGCAACGAACAGGTCTTGAGTTTCCCAATGAAAGGCGATCTGTTCGGCGTCGATGGCATCCACACCAAACGCTATTCGTCCGAGGCCGTCGCCCTCTCAAATTGCGATCTGATCCTTCTTCCGTTTAAAAAATTCATTCAGCTCGGACGTATCCATGCGGAGCTCGAGCATGCCATGTACAGCGTGATGAGTCGCGAGCTAGTCCGAGAGCAGGGCATGGTCAGCATGCTTGGCGCATTGTCAGCCGAGGCCCGCGTAGCGCGCTTTCTGGTGTCGCTGTCCGAGCGCTTCGCCGATATGGGGTATTCGAGCAAGCTCTTCAATTTGCGCATGACGCGCCATGAGATCGGCAGCTACCTCGGGCTGACCTTGGAGACGGTCAGCCGCACGCTGTCGGCATTCAACGAATTCGGCTTGATCACTGTCGATCAGCGCTCCATCGGCATCAAGGATCTCGACTCCCTGCGTACCCTGCGTCGGCTGCCGCCTTCCAGCGCCCGCTCCAAGCAGGCCAGCAAAAAAGCCCGGGAAGCCGCTGCACTCAGTCGGACCGGCGTCACCGGCACCGACGGCGACCTGCAGGTCGCTGCCGTATGACCTGTAGCTAGACTAACCGAGCGACTGCCACGGGCCGACACATCGGCCCGCGTCGTATCAATGGGTCGCGAATCGAGCACGCTCCCGTGCCCGATCATTCTGGTGCGCGTCTCAGCCTTTTCGCCGTGTGCCGACGTGCTGTTTCTCGCGAACAGAAGTTTGTCGGTGACGGACATTCGGCGCCGGCATCTCTGCAGCATGAACTGCGATCTCGTGAGCGGCCTCCGCAGCGCTTTCAAGACCGCCACTGGCCGCCAACACGTTCTGATTAGCGAGTTTGCCAGCCTCCTTGAATGCCTCTTGCCACACCGAGAGCATCCCGGTGAATGGGCTCATCGAGTTGATCAGCGCACCGGACACATGACCAGACCCTGACACCGATTCTGCGGGGTGCATCACATCTCCGGCCTGTTGAGCTGCACTCTGTCCGCAGCGTTCCAGATAATCGCGGATCGACCGACCGAACTCTGACTGTATTTCCACCAGTGCCGACACGATCTGCCGATGGCAATGCATGGCTTTCTCGGGGCGGCTGGCGAGCGACTCCTGCAGCGCCTCGATGCGCGCCGGGTCTCGCATATCAGTTACCGCTCGGGCAAGTGCGAGCTGCCCGTCCACCACCTGGTGCGTAACATCCAGCATCAGGCGATCGATTTTTTCTGTGCCTGTAAACACTACCTCGGCCAGATGCATCGATGCTTCCAGTTGATAATGGACCAGATCTATCATGGGATTGTGCTGCTGAGTGCTGCGCATCATGTCGCTCCTTGAACGCCTGTAGGTCAAATCTCGGCGCGGATCGCCGAGAATCAAAAAAAATGAACGCTGCCGGCGAAAGCGGCAGACGATCTTCGATGCTGTAGCAGTCTGAGAATAAGACTTTGAGCATGATCAAAGCACCCGCCGAGGGTATAATACGCGCCGACAAGCGCGGCTGCGTTCGGATGGCCGCCACCTCACTGGGATGCTATGTCAAAGAACCAAGCCAGGAAGGCCCTGGAGATCAAGATTTCCACGGTGGTCGCTGTGGCAGCCCTTCTGGGTGACACCGACCAAGGCAAGTTGTCCTCTGCGCTCTCGCAAATTACCGGCGGCACTCCCGATTACTTCGAAGACGAGTTCACGCTGCTGGATTTTTCCGCCCTCACGCCCGCGCCGGCGCCGGGCAGCATCGACTGGCCAGCGCTGATATCGTTGTTTCGTTCTCATCGCCTGAATCCGGTCGCGGTGCGCAACGCACCCGCTGCGCTAGAGGATGAAATTCGCGCACAGGGACTCAGCATCGACAC